>CAMCDQ010000006.1 GCA_945873505.1 Chitinophaga pinensis | reverse complement strand
TTTAATTTCCGCCATAATTATATAAATAACTAGTTACTTAATTCTCTTTTTAATACGTGTAATCTGTTGGCTACTGAAGCATTGTATTGCTTGTCGCCTATTCTTAAAATAAATCCTCCAATAATTGAAGCATCTACCGTGTTTTCTATTGTTACTTTTTTATCTGAAAAAGTTGCGATTTTAGCCAATACTTTAGCTTCTAAAGCCGCATCCATTGGGAAAGCTGTAGTTACTTTTGCAACTTCAACGCCATTCATTACATCAAACAAATTATTGTATTCAACTGCAATGGCTGCCAAAATTTCAAATCTTTTGTTTTCCAATAATAAATGAAAAAGACTTTGTGTAACGGGATTAACCGAAGCAAAAACTTCTAAAACTACATTCTTTTTAGTATCGGTTTTAATCAAAGGGTTTTGAATAAAATGCGTCAATTCTGAATTTCCTGTAATTGTTGTTGCAATCAAAGTCATATCGGCACTCACTTCAGAAGCGACTCCTTTGGAATCGGCTATTTCTAAAATGGCTTTTGCATAACGAATTGCTGCTCTAATTCCTGACATATTAGTTCAATTTAGCGTCGCCTAACATTTTCTCAACCAATTTCACTTGGGATTCTTTGTTAGATAATTCTTCTTTCAATAATTTTTCAGCTATTTCTAATGACAACGTTGCCACGTGAGATTTCAATTCTGCTAAAGCAGCATTTTTTTCACCTTCGATTGCCGCTTTCGCTTGCTCAATCATTTTTAAACCTTGTGCTTGCGCTTCGTTTTTTGCATCAGCAACCATTTTTTCTTTCATTTCACGAGCGTCTTTCAACATCGCGTCACGTTCTAATCTTGCTTCTTGCAAAATACGTTGGTTGTCCGATTGAAGGTTTTGCATTTCTTTTCTTGCATTTTCAGCAGAAAGTAATGCGTTTTTAATTCCTTCTTCTCTTTCGTTTACAGCGTCAAGGATTGGTTTCCATGCGAATTTTTTTAATAAGAGAATTAATCCTATAAAAATTATTGATTGCCAAATGAACAAACCAAACGAAAAATCATTTATTAACTTTTCCATAGTATATATAATGTATAATGTACTTTTTTATAATTCAAAGATGAAATGCTATTTCAAATTTGAAATTTTAATCTTTAAAATTAAGTAAACAAAAGCTGCAACCAACCGTTACAGCTTTTTGTTTTTTTTACTAGTTTACTGCGAATAACGCTGCAAAACCAATACCTTCAATAAGCGCAGCTGCAATAAGCATGGCTGTTTGAATTTTTCCAGTAGCTTCTGGTTGACGTGCAATTGCATCCATTGCAGAACCACCGATTCTACCGATACCAATTCCAGCTCCAATAACTACCAAACCTGCTCCAATGATTTTAGGAATTTCCATAAAAATATGTATTAAAAATTAAACATTCAATTTGATTTTAGATTTTTGAATTTAGATTTAAGATTCTGAATAATCTGAAATCTAAGATCTTAAATCTAATTTTTAATGCGCCTCTTCGTGATGATGTTCTTCTACTGCTGAACCAAAGTACAAAGCTGAAAGCATCGTAAAGATATACGCTTGCAATAGCGCCACTAAAATTTCGATTGTAGAAATAGCGAATGATAACATAAATGACAAGCTACTTCCCAACCAGCTTTTGAAAATAAACATCAACCCAATTAAACTCATTAACACGATGTGACCTGCAAAAATATTTGCGTACAAACGTATCATTAATGAAAAAGGCTTGATAATTACTCCCAATAATTCTATTGGTGCTAATATTATTTTCATTGGCAACGGCACACCTGGCATCCAGAAAATGTGTCCCCAATAATTTTTATTTGATGTTAAATTGGTGATTACAAAAGTGATTACTGCTAAACCAAATGTGATAGCAATATTTCCTGTAACGTTAATTCCAAGTGGTGTTAATCCGAAGATGTTTAAGAACCATACAAAGAAAAAGATGGTCAATAAATAACTCATATATCTTTTGTAATGTTTTTCACCAATGTTTGGAATGGCAATTTCATCACGGATATAAATTACGATCGGTTCAAAAAGCCTTCCAAAACCAGAAGAGATTCCTCCATTTTTAGTATACGATTTTGCTAAATTTGTAAATAAAAAAAACATTAAAAGTGCCACAATCATAATTGTTAAAACTCCTTTTGTGATAGACAAATCAATTGGTTGTAGATTTGTAGGATGGTGCTCGTCGCCTGTTAAAGTTCCGGAAGCATCTGTTTTATATATTTTTTCGTGGTGCAATACGTAGAAATTTCCATTGCTTTCAGCAACCGCTTCTCCGTGATTGAATTTTGAAGATAAGAAAAAATGAGCTCCATTATCCCATAATATAATAGGTAAAGAAAAACCAATGTGCTCGCCATCATATTCAAAAAGGGAAAAATCGTGACCGTCTAAAACGTGGTGTCCAATTACTTCTAAAATTTCTGCTTTAACTTCTGATGTTTCATCAGCTGGTTTTGCTTCCGTTTCTTTGGTAACTGCAGTCGTTTCGGTTTGTATTTGCGCGCTTTGCGAAGGCGTATTTGAAAAGCCAAATACCGGAAGAAACGCTATTAAAAGTGCTATTATAAATTTAAGTGGTTTGTTTGAAATCACCATATCTGTTAATTATCTTTAATATTTACTTTCTGAAATTGGGTGCAAAGGTACATTATTTCTTAATAATTCAAGAATTAAAACGACTTTTTTTGGCTTAAAAAGGGTTTGAAAAGCACTTTGTTAATTTTTGTTTAAAATCCTAATGGTTACAACCGTTTCAATTATTAAAAATAAGGCGAAAGTTATAAAAAAATTCATTTTCTCAAAACCTATATTTGGATTCCCTGAATTTAGAATTGGATTTAAAAGCACAAATGATATTCCAATTTTTAAGCAAGTAATTAACAAAAAAGCATTTCCAACATTGTCAATGCTTTTCTCTTTTACAAGAATTAAAATAAAAATTATAATTAGCGAGCAAGTTAAGAAAAAGCTATAAATTGTTTCTAAAGCAAAGCGGAAATTTTGATAATTTGGATTGTTTTCATTGAAATAAAAAACCCCTTTATGAAATCCAAAAATTAGAAATGAAGCGATAAAAACTCCAAGTAGAGATTGAAATTTTTTTAATTTCATAGCTTTATTATGATTTATTGATGTCTTTCAACTGCCGGTTGATATTATAAAAAGCAATTGAAACGCCAACTAATGTTAGAATTTTGACATAAATTGTATTAGGATTTGGATATTTTGCGTCGATCCAATTTCCTAAATAGGAAAACAAAAAAACAATAGCACCCATTTGGATTGGGATATTTATAAGCGCTAGCCACTTAGTATTGTTTTGCTTCCTCGGGTCTTTGTTGAACGTCATTTGAAATGGTACTTTTTATATTTGTTTTCATTACACACGAAGCGCTAAAATCGGCACCTGGTTCTACCGATAATTTTCCGCAAATTACTTCGCCGTGAATACTTGCTTTTGATTTCAAATTTAGCATTTCTACCACTTGTATTTTCCCTTCAAACTTGCCTTCAATGTCTGCATTTTTACAAATAATATCTCCTTTGATACTGCCTGCAGGACCAATAACTATTTTGCCTTTTGACTGAAAATTTCCTATCAAATGTCCGTCAAGGCGAAAATCGGCAGGAGAATTTATATCCCCAGTTATGGTGGTTCCTTCTACAATTCTATTGGTTTTTCCTAAAAGATCGGTATATGATTTTGGGCTTTTTTCAAACATTTTCATTATTTTTTAGGTTTTATTATCTGATCCGTCTCTAAAATTCCTTGTTCTATAATTTGTGTCGCATTTCTTTTATTTGAAACTGGCAGAATATCTCCATTGATTTTTTCTGTAAAATCTGTCGGGTTTGTATCTGGTGATTGCAGGTTGTTTGGCGAAACATTAGTTGGCGAAACAATTGGTTCTGCTTTTTTAGAATTTTGAATTGCCGATGGTGCTACAACAGGAGCGGTCAAATATTCTTCAATATTTTTATGAATTTGAACTACTTGGTAGTTATAATTTGAAATAATAATTGGCGTTTGTGGTATTTTATACTCTTTATAATCCTTCAAAATTGCGGTAATTCCTTTGGCTAATTCTTCCGAAATAATTCCGTGAATTACTATAAAGTTATCCGTCATCGTATAAATGTCATTTGAAAAATGCAATTTATCTAGCTTTCTTGTTGCTACGAATTGGTTGATTTTATCAATTAATATTTTATTGTTTTTGTCGTCGTTATAAGTGACTTTGAACACTATTTTCCAAGATTTTGCTGCTACTGCATAAAATTTAAATCCTTCTAAAACTGGGACATCATTTTTGAGTAATGCTTCTGCTTGTTTGCCTTCTTCTTTGTTTGGATAATTCAGCGCTACAAAATTCAACGCTTTTTTGAATTCAATAATTCCTTTTAATTTTCCAATTGTATTTGCCTCAAGCAGCTCAAATTTAGAAAGCAACTCTTCTCCTGTAAATTGATCAATCGCCTTTTCCAATTCGGTGATAGCGGTTCTATAATCTCCAGATTCATATAATTTATACCCTTTATTATACGCTACATCTGGCGTGTCAATTCCTGCAATTTCGGGATTTGTATTGCTCAAAATTTGTGCATATCTCGAATTTGGATATTGATTTATAATTCTCTCTTTCATCGCTAAAGCCTTTTCTTTATTGATAATTTCATAAATTTTGTACAAATTATACATTGAAGGAAGTACCAATCGCTCTTCTGGATTGTTTTTTAACAATTGCTCCAATTTGTTGGCTGCCAACTGATATTCTTTGAATTTATCTTTATATATTGATCCCAATTGAAAATAAGCAAAATTGCGTTCCTTAGCGATGCTATCAAGGACATTTTGATTTTTTGGAATGTCTTTTAAGTAATAATCCGTTGTGTATTTTTCTTCCAATACAATGTCTTTTCCTTTGCTTGACGATTTAATACTGTCTTTTATATTAGAAATATCCGTTGCATCAGAACTTGCTTTTTCAGTGGACAATCTCCAATTATTTTTATACGCTCGGTCTCCCCAAATTTTCTTAAACTGAAGTTTCCCGTAGGCAACAGATTTTTGATTGTAGAAATAAAAATCGCTTTCTTTCCCTCTGTTAGCAAGTGATTGCATTGCACCAGAAGTCATCATATCTGATTTTGTTTCAGCTGGTTTTTTCGAATCAACTCCACCCAATCCTGAAGCGTCATTAGGTTTAGGATTGTTTTTTTCTTTTAATGCTTCTTGTACAGCCAAAGCTTTTTTAAGTTCGTCTTCTTTTTTAAGTTTCAGAATATACTTTTCATAATAGGCCATTCGCTCTGATTCTGATAATCCTACAACATTCAAAATACTGTCATTTCGAATTGCTATTCCTTCATATTTAATTACGTCAGCTAAATTTTCTCGTTTCTTTTTAATGAATTTATGTTCACGAGAACGCGCATTTAATTGCACTAAAGTACTATCATAATATTTCCCCGCTGTTGGGTATTTCGCAGCATTGAAATAAATATCTGCCAAATTTCTATAGTTGGAAGCAATAGTATAGGTGTCTCCTAGTTTTAATTTTAGTGATTTGTTGTATTCTTTTTTAGCGCTTTCAAACTTCTTGTTTTTATCATAATATAATGCTATTTGATGGTGAAGTACATCAAGAAACGGTCTGTTTTCTCTATCTTTCAAGAGTTTGTTGAATTTTAATAAAAAAGAAATAGAATCAGTTTTTTCAAATCCAGCAAGTTGTGCTTGTTTAGCCTGAGCGTGAATAATATATTGTCTTGGCGATTTTCTTTTCATATCAATAACCGATTGATAGGCAACAAAAGCACTATCTTTAAATCCTAAATCGCCATAGAGTTGAGCTAAAATAAAACGATATCTTGCTTTTTCCTCTTTTGATTTTGTGAATGAGGTTGCCAATTTCAATTTTGCTACAGCACTATCTTTTAGCCCTAAATTCAAAAATGCTTGCGAAATTGTGGCATTTGCATCTGCAAAAACTTGATTTTTAAATTTTATGTCTTTTAAGATTGCCTGCATGTTTTTGAGTGCCAAAGCATCATTTTCTAAACGCATATTGGTTTTTTCTCTCCAAATTTTCGCTTCGTGGATTTTGTCGCTAGTTGGAGATTTGTATAAAATATAATTGAAGGCTTCTAAAGCCGGGATAAACCTTTGGTCGTAATACCTAGTTTTTCCTAATAACAAATAGGCTTCGTCCATTTGTGGGTTTCTTTCGGTACCTCCAATATTCATGGAATGTTTTTGAATGGCTTTTGTTGCTTTGGTTTCTGCACGTTCAAAATTAGCGTTTTTTGTGTCTCCTGGTTTCAGTTCATCTTTGTTGACTTGCATTCTTTCGATTGGCAAAATCTCCCAAAAATTATCTTTATAGGTTCCTTTAAGGTCAACAATTCCTTTGTCTAATGCTATTTGCCCATTGTACAAAATATTATCTTTTGTGCTTAGGGCGTGTATATTTCTGGAAACAAAAGTATCTCTTTTGGTAGAACAGGCTAACAAAAAAATAAGGATTCCAAAGGTGAGCGAATATTTTAGTAAGTTGTTTTTCAAAGTAAAACGGTTTTATTCTTTAACTTATAAATACTAGTTTTAGTATATAACTCGTAAAAATACATTTCTTTTTGATACTAGAAAAGGTTCGGGTATGTTTTTGGACAACAAATTGTGATTGTTGTGGGATTTGCGTGAGGGATGGTAGCGGAAATCCTCTGTGTAACAAAGTGAAAAAGAGATTGTAGCAAACAGCCCGACCGAGTTTACTGATTGCTTCATTTTTTGCAATGAAGTTCTAAACGAGGGTACGCCCAAATATAAAATGACATGCAAACAATTAAATTTAAAACACATTCACTTTTAGAAACCTAATTCGTTTCCTATCTTTGCAAAAAAGAAAGCAATGTCGTCATTTTATAAATTGAACATTAAAGAAGTGAAACGCGAAACCAAAGACGCCGTTTCAATACTTTTTAATGTTCCCGCAGAATTAGAATCCAACTACAAATTTGTGGCTGGACAATACCTCAACTTAAAATTAACTTTAGACGGAGAAGAAGTTCGCCGCGCCTATTCTATCTGTTCTGCACCCGAAAGTGGCGAATTGAGAATTGCTGTAAAAGCAGTTAAAAACGGACTTTTCTCACAATTTGCAAACGCAAAATTGAAAGCAGGCGATACACTAGAAGTTGGAAGCCCAGAAGGAAATTTCACCTTTGAACCTCAACACGATCGTCAAAGAAATTATGCAGCATTTGCAGCTGGTAGCGGAATCACTCCAATTATGTCAATTGCAAAAAGCGTATTAACAAGCGAGCCTAAAAGCACTTTTGTGTTGGTGTATGGAAATAAAACGCCCGAAGAAACAATTTTTCATCAGGAATTACACGATTTGCAATCACACTATGTTGGACGCTTTTTAGTGCATTATTCCTATACACAAGCAAAAGTTGAAAACGAACTTTTTGGTAGAATTGAAAAATCAACAGTGAATTTTGTGCTGAACAACAAACACAAGGAACTGACTTTTGAGAAATTCTATTTGTGCGGACCCGAAGATATGATCAATACGGTTTCGGCAGTTTTAAAAGAGCATAATGTCGCTGAAAAAAATATAAAATTCGAGCTTTTTTCAAGTTCTTCAACGGAAAATAAAATCCAAGAATCGTTGGGGGGTCATTCTAAAATCACGATTTTAGTTGACGACGAAGAAACGACTTTCGAAATGTCGCAAAAGCAAACTATTCTGGAAGCGGCTTTGAAACAAGGAGTTGATGCTCCGTATTCTTGCCAAGGTGGAATTTGTAGTAGCTGTTTGGCGAGAATTACCTCAGGAACTGCCGAAATGAAGAAAAATTCTATTCTTACCGACAAAGAAATCGCCGACGGTTTGGTTTTGACGTGTCAAGCGCATCCAACATCAGAAACGATTTATGTGGATTATGATGATGTTTAAGAAAGTCTTCAGTGTTCAAAAATTAGTAATCAGTTCATTTGATTATTAATTGTAATTGATTTTTGCAATTGTCATTGAACTATTTTTTCAATTACTTGTTTTGGTAAAATCGTTCGCATTGCGTCTTGATATCCTTCCACTTTTTTATTTCCATAGACCGAAGTTGGAAGTTTTGGATATACATTTCTATCAGAAACCAACGCATTTTCCAGCGGTTGATTAAACGGTGAAAATCCTAAAAAAGGATGGGTTGCGCCCCAAAGCGTAATGGTTTTTACGCCCAACATTGCAGCGACATGCGCGTTTCCAGAATCCATAGAAAGCATAACATCCAAGTTACCGATGAGCTGAATTTCTTGATTGAATTTGAGTTTTCCTGCCGTTGAAATTACATTTTCTTTGCCTTTTGAAAGCACCTTTAAAGTTTCGATTTCCTTTTTTCCACCGCCAAAAAGTAAAATTTTATAGTTGGTGTTTTTAGCCAATTCATCGATTACTTGCGCCATTAAATCCAGCGGATATGCTTTGGAATCGTGTTGTGCAAAAGGAGCAATTCCAATCCATATCTTCGTTTTTTTACCAACAATTGTGGTTATTTCTGAAGGCAATTCTTGTTTTTTAGGAAACGTAGGATTCGATAAATCCAAAGGAAATCCAAGCGATAGAAATACATTGGCGTGTCTTTCAAAAACGGTTGGAAGTTGCCTAAAAATTTTGTTTTCGGCACGGGTAACTTCTTCTTTTTCGGTTCTGCCTTTATCTGTAAAAGATTCTTTTTTTCCGCTCAAGGCAAATAGCGTTCGGATTACTTTAGAACGTAAAACGTTATGCAAGTCGGCAAATGCGTCAATATTCCGTTTTTTTAAATCCTGAAATAATCGAAATAATCCCAAGAAACCCTTATGTTTTCCGTTTTTATCAAATGCTAAAAAAGAAACATTTGGAATTTCATCGAAAAAAGGCTGAAAGAAAGGACTTGAAATTACGGTGATTTTTACATCAGGATATTGCTTTGAAAACGTCCGTAAAATAGGAACCGTCATTGCGACATCTCCCATTGCGGAAAGTCTTATGACGGCTATATGTTTTATTTTGTTTGACAATTTAACGCGTCAATTATTTCTTATTTTGATACAAAACTGGGTTCAAATCATCGTCATTGTACATTTTCATTTGTTTGTAAACTTTCATAAATTTATCGCCGCTTTCAATGTCATTTAGCAAATCATCAATTGCAGTGGAAAGATCGGTTCTTTGCTCCAAAAGAATGTTTAATTTTGCTTGACATTTATCACGGTGTTCCTCTGAAGCTCCAGTACGAGTAGCTTCTTCGTTCATGTGGTAGATTTTTAAAGCTAAAATTGACAATCTATCAAAAGCCCAAGCAGGACTTTCGGAATTGATTTTTGCATTTTCTTTTACTATAACATTACTGTATTTTTGAAGGAAATAACTGTCGGTATATTCCACCATATCGGTACGTTCTTGATTTGAAGCATCAATTCTTCTTTTCAATGTAAGTGCCGCTACAGGATCAATATTTGGATCACGAATTATATCTTCAAAATGCCATTGCACGGTATCAATCCAGTTTTTATGATACAATAAATGTTCAAATTTATCTTTCGGAAAAGGGTTGTTAATAGGTTGATCGACATTATCAAATTGATGATAATCGTGAATACTTTGTTCAAATACAGAATAAGCTAATTTTGAAAACATATCTTTACATATTAAAAAGCAAAGATACTTTTTATACTTTTAACGTTGAAACTTTAAACTTAAACTTTATACCTATTTTTATGAAAATTCATCATTTATCAAAAAAGAATAGCGTTCTAAATCATTTTTTAGGACAAATTAGAGATGTTAACATTCATAATGACCGAATGCGTTTCAGAAGAAATATTGAACGCATTGGCGAAATTATGGCGTATGAATTAAGTAAAGAATTGCATTTTAAAAATTATGCTGTTCAAACTCCGCTTGGTATAAAAAACACATCAGAAATTAGTGATCAATTGGTTTTGTGTTCTATTTTAAGAGCGGGATTGCCGCTGCATAACGGCTTTTTAAATTACTTTGATGCTGCTGAAAATGGGTTTATTTCTGCCTACAGACACCATCCGAACAATGATGATTATTTTGATGTATTGGTTGAATACCAAGCCGTTTCCGATATTAATAATTCCAATTTAATTTTGATAGATCCAATGCTTGCAACAGGACAATCAATTGTAGCAGTTTTTAATAAATTAATGGAACGTGGTACACCGAAAGAAATTCATATTGCAGTGGTAATTGCTGCTCCAGAAGGAATTGCACATCTTGAATCGTTATTGCCAGAGCATTGTCATCTTTGGATTGCTTCCATTGACGAAAAACTCAATCAAAAAAACTACATCGTTCCTGGTCTTGGCGATGCGGGTGATTTGGCTTTTGGAAATAAATTATAATTGAGAGAAAAAAGCAAAAAAACTACACAAAATTACAATTACAATTGTTAGTTCCCGCTTCACTTTTGATTGCGGCGTTTCGGTGAAAAGCGTAATCATAAATGCCAATGGCGCAAAGGTAAAAATCAGAATTTCGTTGCCTTTATTTGGCGAAACTAAGAAAACTGCAATCCCAATAAAAAAAGCAGCGACAATTTTCTTGTAAGAAGAATGTAGAATAATTGGTCGGTTTGAAATTGTAAATATCACATAAAAACTAAAATATAAAGAAATGGTTGCAAACGAGGATAGGGCAAGATTTTGATAGTTATTGACAAAATAATTGATTTGAAAATCCCTTGAAGAATTTGCAATTAAGTTACTGACAATATTTTTGTGTAGCACCAAATCAATTAAAATAAAAATCACAGTTGATATAAAAAAAGCGATAAAAGGCAAAAACCAAGTGCGATAATCTCTTGCTGTGTGAAAAAGAATACTAATAAATACCAAAATTATAAAGAGAATACTCCAAAAATGAAATAAAGAAGCCACAAAAATCCATAAAGAAGCATCAAATATTTTTTCTTTGGTAAATTTTGGCGATTGCAAAGAAATTAATCTTCTTAACGCTAAAATTATGAAAAAGTTAGAAATAATTAAGTCTAAATTATTCATGGCCGAAGGAAAAAAAAGCAGCAATAGCAAATAAAATAAAATCATATAAGAACTGTCTTTGCTCAATCCGTTCTTTTTTATGATAAAATTTGCAGTAAAAAAAGAAGCTCCAATTGTTATAATAGTAATTGCTTTTTTAAACAAAAACCCAAGCGATAAATTATTCCCAACTTGATGAAATTGGTAAACGCAAAAGAAAAATAATAGCATTAAAAAAATAAATGCATAATTTATTGGTGTAGATTTCTTAAAAAGACTTGTTATCATAAGGATATTTTATACTTTTGTAAATGTAAATATAATACTTGTACAAAGATGAAAGCATTTTTTGAAGGAATACAATGGTTGTTTGAAAATATTATTTTCATTCCTCATAATTATTTAAGAAAATTAGAACTAGAACATTGGTTTGCGGCAAATACTATTAATTGGATTTTTGTTATTATTTGCATTGCAGCAATGGTTTATTGGATTAAACAATTAAAATTGCACAAAGACAATAACGAAGAATATCAAGATACAACGGCGCATTCTTTTTTCAAATAAAATCCTAAAACTACTGTTTTAAGATTAAAGATCAAAACCAATATCTTTTCTAAAATACATCGTATCGAAATGTAGCTTGTCTATGTTTTGATACGATTTTTTTATGGCTTCTTCAAAATTAACCCCTAATGATGTTACTGCTAAAACGCGTCCTCCATTACTAGTTATTTGTCCGTTATCTACTTTTGTTCCTGCGTGAAAAACAATAGAATCAGTAACGGTTTCAATTCCTGAAATCACTTTCCCATTAACATATTCTTCAGGATAACCGCCAGAAACTACCATTATTGTTGCAGCGCTTTGGGTGTCTATTTCAAGTGTTTTTTCGTCCAGTTTTTCATTGGCTACGGCCAAAAACAAATCCACTAAATCAGATTTTAACCTTGGAATTACAACTTCGGTTTCAGGGTCGCCCATTCTCACGTTGTATTCAATAACAATTGGTTCGCCCTTTACATTGATCAAACCAATAAAAACAAACCCTTTATATTGGATTCCGTCATTTTGCAAACCTTCAATTGTGGGTTTAACGATTCTATTTTCGATTTTTTCTAACAAAACATCATCTGCAAAAGGAACTGGAGAAACAGCTCCCATTCCGCCTGTATTCAATCCTGTGTCGCCTTCGCCAATGCGTTTGTAATCTTTGGCTGTGGGTAAAATCTTATAATTTTTTCCATCGGTCAATACGAAACAACTTAATTCTATTCCGTCTAGAAATTCTTCAATTACTACTTTCGAACTTGCTTCACCAAATTTCGAGTGGACCAACATATTTCTCAATTCTTCTTTAGCTTCCGCCAATTCTTGAATGATTAAAACTCCTTTTCCCGCGGCTAATCCGTCGGCTTTAAGAACATACGGTGGTTGCAATGTTTCTAAAAATGTGCACCCAGCGTCAACAGTTTCTTTAGTAAAACTAGCGTAAGCTGCCGTTGGAATATTGTGCTTTACCAAAAACTCTTTAGCAAATTCTTTACTTCCTTCTAATTGTGCCCCTCTTTTTGAAGGTCCAATCACGGGAATATTTTTTAAATCGGGGTCGTTTTGGAAAAAATCAAAAATACCTTTTACCAAAGGATCTTCTGGTCCAACAACCACCATTGCTACATTTTCGCTCAAGGCAAATGCTTTTATGGTATCAAAATCAGTGATTTTCAGGTTCACATTTGTGGCAATACTTTCTGTTCCGGCGTTTCCTGGGGCAACAAAAAGTTTGGTACATATTGGGCTTTGAAGCATTTTCCATGCAAAAGCGTGCTCTCTTCCTCCTGAACCTAATAATAAAATTGTCATTGTGTAGTTGATTGTTGTGAGGTGCAAAAATAATTTCTTTTGCGGTTAAATTGGCATTAAAGAAAAAAAAATTAAGGGTAACTTACATTAAAAAAGTATACCACCTATTTTTAAAAAGTCATTCCAAATTAATATGCCTTTTTTTCTCCATTTAAAATATTCAAAACAGTTTGAACTATAATTTTAATATCTAAAATTAATGACCAATTATCAATATAAAAAACATCGAGTTTTATTCTACATCTCATATCTTCATCGGATTCTATTTCGCCTCTAAACCCTTTAACTTGAGCTAATCCAGTAATCCCAGGTTTTATATAATGCCGAACCATGTATTTATTAATTTTTTTTCCATACGACTTGTTTTGAGACCAAAGATGCGGTCTTGGCCCAACAACCGACATATCTCCTAAAAAAACATTAATAAATTGTGGCAATTCGTCAACACTAGTTTTTCTAATAATTCTGCCAATTTTGGTAACTCTGGGGTCGTTTTTAGAAGCTTCCTCCTCAGTTGTTTCATTTAATTTCATGGAACGAAATTTATAACAAAAAAATTCTTTTTCATCTAAACCCGGTCTTCCTTGTTTAAAAAAAACAGGGCCTTTAGATTCTAATTTTATCAATAGGGACAAGAGAGGAATAACCCATGATAGTATAAAGACTATAATTATCAGAGAAAAAACAATGTCAAAAATTCTTTTAATTAGTTTTATAGTAGGATCGTGTAATACCGTTTTTTGCATAGTCAAAACGGGGAACATTTCGTAATAATTTATTTTTAAATTTTTAGAAAATATCTCCTTTGCTCCTGGAATGAATTTAATTTCTATTTTATTCTCATCTGAAAATCGAACAATATCAGCTAACTGATCATTTGTCATTTCGTCTAAAGTGCAATATATTTCATTTACTTGATTATCAATTACAAAAGTTTTTAAATAATCTATATCTCCTAAAATCTCTGCCTTTTTCTTTTTATTTGAAAAATATCCTAAAAAACGATAGCCGTAATCATTTCTCTCCTCAAAAAGTTCTTTCAAGCGAATTGATTCTGTAGTAAATCCAATAATTACGACGTTTCTGTAATTGCTTCCAGTAATTATTCGGTACTTCTTTAAATAATAAAACAAAAGGAATTTAGAGGTGGCGATTAATATAAAACTTAATACCATGAACCTTAGCAGGGCATTTTCGCTAAAAATAACTTCTTTTGAAAACGGGAAAAATGCTATTATTAGAAGAGAAAACAGGATTCCTTGTTTTATAATTTTAGTTAGTATTTCAACAGGAGGTGTGAATCTAAAAACATCATAAAACTTTATAAAAAAAGCAATCGTTCCCCATGAAATTAATAAATACCCTATATAGGTGCTATAATTTAAATTTAGTCCATTAAAACAAAATAATGCCAGCATAGAAATAACCAATAAGTCAGAAACGATGCTTATCGGTCGTATATATTTCGAGTATCTTCCTGATTGCGCGGCAGTCATATTTATTTAATATATCCTGAAAAATCTTTGTGTTCTTCCTTTAACAATTCTTCTTTTGAAAGGGATTTGAAATAATCGTACGTTATTTTCATCCCTTCTTCACGCGAAACTTTTGCTTCCCATCCTAATAATTTTTTTGCTTTTGTAATGTCTGGTTGGCGTTGAAGCGGATCATTAATTGGTAAAGGATGATATACTACTTTTTGATTAGTTCCAGTTAATTTAATGATTTCATCTGCAAAATCTTTAATCGTTATTTCATCTGGGTTTCCAATATTTACAGGAAATACATAATCCGAATGAAGTAATCTAAAAATTCCTTCCACTTGGTCGTCAACATAACAAAAAGAACGCGTTTGCATTCCGTCTCCAAAAATAGTTAAATCTTCGCCACGCAGTGCTTGTCCTATAAATGCTGGAATAACTCTTCCGTCATTGAGTCGCATTCTTGGCCCGTAGGTATTAAATATTCTTACAATTCTTGTTTCTAAGCCATGAAAAGTATGGTATGCCATTGTTATGGATTCTTGAAAACGCTTGGCTTCGTCATAAACGCCTCTTGGGCCTATGGTATTTACGTTTCCGTAATATTCTTCGGTTTGTGGATGTACTAATGGATCTCCGTATACTTCAGAAGTTGACGCTATGAGGATTCTGGAATTTTTTACGCGTGCCAAACCCAAAAGATTGTGAGTTCCAAGCGAACCTACTTTTAATGTTTGAATTGGTATTTTTAAATAATCAATTGGACTTGCAGGAGATGCAAAATGTAATATATAATCTAATTTACCTGGTACATGAACAAATTTCGTAATATTATGGTGGTAAAATTCAAAATGTTCGAGCTTAAATAAATGTTCAATATTTCTTAAATCCCCCGTTATTAGGTTATCCATTGCTAAAACATGATACCCCTCTTTAATAAAACGATCACATAAATGAGAGCCTAAAAAACCAGCGGCTCCTGTAATTAAAATTCTTTTCATATTGGCTTATTTTTCGTTTATGACCTGATATTGTATTATAAACGTTAAAATAATTATAATATTATACTAAAGTGAAATTGTTTTTTCGCTTTTTAAATTAGAGTTAAAAATACAATACATTAGTATAAAAAAAGTAACTCCTCTTTGCCTCCAAAGAAAAGATTCTGTAATAAAAAGGGAAATTATTAAGGCCGAAAAAGCAATGTGAATGAAGTTTTTCGACTTTATAGCGTTTCTTATCGAAAGCCATAACATTGTAAGTAATAATAAGAATCCAAAAATTCCTAATTCAGCAAATATTTGAACGTATTGGTTGTGAAAATTTTTAGTTTGATAGCCTTCTTGGGTTTCATTTCCTAAAAAAAGATTGTAATGAACTCCTTTTTCGGCAATTTTAGAATAGGAAGCGTCCAAGCCAAAACCTGTCCAAAAAATAGATTCCTCCTGAAGCAATTCAACAAAAATTCTAATTTGGTAAACTCTAAATGCGGTGCCTGGAAAATAATCGTTTGGTTTGAAAGCGGTGTTTGTCCAGGCTTGTTTAATACTAACGTTATATACAGTTCCCGAATCTTTGCTAATAACATCATTGACGCTGCTATCGGTCATTATGGTTTCATATTCTTCTTTAAAACGCTCTTTTATTTTCCCTACAAATGGAAGAAATAAAAGTATCATAATTAACAATATTAGATTTTTAAGACGTAATTTTTTTGAGGTTTTGGTATAAAACAGTTGATAAATAACTAAAAGCCCCACAAAAACCACAATTATATTTTTTGACGACAATAAAAAAACCATCATAAATAATATTCCTAGAGCCAATTTATCAAATGTTGTTTTTTGTGTTTTTACAAGGAAATAAAAAAAAGAAATAGCGATATAAACGGATACATGAATTGCGTTTACATCTTTTGTAACTAATTCGTGATAAAAGAAAACGGAAGAATCATTTGAAATTATAAATCTAAATAATGCTTTTATAAGATAAAATATAGAATAGACTACAATTCCATAACTGTAGCATTTGATTATTTTATCCTTTTCTAAAGTCGTGAATGAGCGAAATAATAAAAAACATATTGGAATTATTAAAAGCGGTAATTCTTTTGCAAGGGCATTTGTGGTTCTCTCAAAATCTATTGTCCAAGTTACAGAAAGGAGCATAAATAGATATAAAAGAATTGGTAAAATAAGATTTATGTCAAATTTTAAGTTTTCTTTTTTAAAGTTTAGAATTGTTATTAATGTCAATAAAGCCAATGACATACTGTTAGATGCATAACTTAAAGGAATACATAATAATGCTACAAAAACAAAAAGTAAAGAAGTGTGTTTACTGTATTCTTGTTTCAGATTTTGATATACATTCTTCGAAAAGTTGAAGATATTCGCCATTTATTTTATCCCAATTAAATTCATTTTCAATCGCGTCAAAGTTATTTTGAACCAATTGCAAGTTATCATTTTTTTTGATTGTTTCTAAACTATTTTTTACCTCTTGAGAATTGGAAAAATAATACCCGTTTTCTTTAAGAATGGCCTTATTAAAATGGTTGTTGTGCGCAATTATGAATGCTTTCGACGCCATTGCCTCTAAAAGCGAAGGATTAGTGCCGCCAACAGAATGTCCGTGGAAATAAAAATTGGAAAAATACCTCAAATTATTTAGTTTATTCATGTTAAATTCAGCTCCTATAAAACGGATTTCTTTTTTAGTTTTAAACTTTTCTTTAAGATAACTACCAAATTTTGTGTTGTGGTTTCCTAAAACTAATATGATCCTATCTTCTTTACACAAAACAATTCCGTCGAGAACGGTTTCGATGTTGTTTTCAGGTTCAAAACGAGCCATAATCATGTTGTAATTCCCCTTAGTGACATCGTATTCCTTCAATATTTCTTCATTTGGATTTTCAAAAACTTTAGCTCCATAAGGAATATACGTAGAAGTAACTTCATATTTTTCTTTCAAATATTTTTGAATTCCTAATGAATCAGAGATTAGGTGGTTGCTGCTTTTGACCGCTAGTCGTTCTGCAAATTTCAAAAATTGTTGTACCGGTTTAGAGTATTTTGAACGTTTCCATTCTAATCCATCCATATTGGTTATGATAATTGGTTTTTTAGGCAACAAGAAAAACCAAATTGAATTACTAGTGTAGCCCAACTGTAAAATAATGTCAAAATCTCTTTTTCGGGAGTCCATTATGCAGTTATAATCATAGATAAACTGACCGAAAGTGCCTAATTTATATTCTGGATCGTACTGATGAATAATATGTACTCCTTTGTATGTTTTTTCTTGATAAAGGTGGTCGTGAGAATTATATACATAAACATCGTGTCCGTTCTCTGCTAGATATACAGAGAAAAATTCGGCAAATTGTTCAAAACCTGAATAATGATTTGGAATACCCCGAGTTCCTAAAATGGCTATTTTCATGAAATATTTTCTTTTCAGATGGCTAAAATAAAGGTTTTAAACTGTAAGAATTAAAAATTATCTTGAAAATTTTTAAAAACAGTTTCAAATTGCTTGACATGCTTTTCAATTGAAAATTCTTTAATGGCTCTTTCATATCCATTTTTGCCAAATTCGATTCTTAAAAATGGGTTTTCAATTAGCTTTGAAATGGCTTCTAAAAGTTGATTTTCATCATTTGGATTAACTAAAAACCCTGTTTTATTGTTTAATATAATTTCTGATAAACCCCCATGATTTGAGGCAATTACTGGCTTATTAGCCATCATTGCTTCAACCGCAACAAGTCCAAAGGGTTCTGGTTCAATTGATGGAACAACGGCCATGTCGATACTTTGCCAAACTTTATTAATTTCATTCTGAAAAGGAATAATAACGACTTTGTCATTTAATTTGTACTCTTTGATTTTATTTTTTAATTCTTCTAAAAAACATTCTTGGTTAGGTGGTGGGGAGCCAACAAAAACCAATTTAATATTTGTTTTTATTAAAGTCAAATGATAAAATGCTTTAAGAAGAATCAATTGTCCTTTCCATCTGCTTATTCTACCAATTAATGCAATTACAATTTCATTTGAATTTGAATTGAAGATTTTCTTTCTAAATTCATTTATTTCTTCTGTAGATAAAAAATGTTGAGGGGTTTCTATACCGTTTAAAACAACAGACGATTTTTTAATAATACCTTGATTTTTCTCCCAAAAAAATTTAGTAGATATTGAATTATAAACAATTTTAGTATTGCATTTTAAATCTAAAAGCAAAACAAACAATTTAGAAAATAACTTAGGCGATTCTATAATTTCATGAACATGCCAAAGATGTTTTATTTTTCTTTTTTTTGCATAAATCACTCCTAGCAAAACAGCTAAAGTATTTGAATATACAATGTCAAAATGATGTTGCTTATTTAAAACATCTAAAGTCTTAATTCCTTTTTTAATGTCCTTAATAAATTTTAAAATGTTTTTTGGAGTAAACATTTTTCGATATAATTTTAAGACAGGAGCTATAACAACTTTTATGTTTTCTTTCTCAAGCTCAATTTTTAAAGGACCGTCATTTGGCAAAACAACAACTGGGTAAAACTTTGTTTTGTCGATATGTTTTAATAACAATAACAATGTTTTATCCGAGCCATAAAGCTCTGCCGATTGATGAACAAAAAGAATAGTAATCATGAATCGATTGTATTTATAATCTTTGCAGGAACACCCCCTATAACTACATTATTTGGAAATACGCCTTTTACCACTGCTCCTGCGGCAACCACACAATTATTACCAACCACACAACCGTCAAGAAAGGTTGCTTTTGCGCCAACCCAAATATTATTGCCAATTTTGATGCCTTTTGAGGTCACGCCTTGTTCCCTAATTAATTTTGAAGAATCGTGGAAATTATGATTTTGAGAATGAAAACTGACATAGGAACCCATAATGACATCACTGCCAATATCTATACCACCTGAGGCGCCAAAGTGCGCAAAATCGCCAATCGCTGAGTTAGGACCCATTTGTAATCCTTTTCCGTAGCTACTTAAATGGCTCGTGGTGGTTGCTAAAGAAAAAGCTCCGATTTTTACACCGTCTGCAAGAATTATTTTTTGGGAAGCAAATCCATCAATTGTGGTATACTTTTCTATGGTTACGTTTTTTCCGAAGCTGATATTACTTTTGTTTAATAACGTACAACTTTTTCCTAAAAAAACTTTCTTTCCTGTGAATACATATCCACGAAGTAGCATTATTCCTCTACTATAAAGAACGTGACAAAGCAAGCTATTTGGAATGGCTGGATCTATTTTATAGCTTTTTCCTGAACTAGATAATAATTTATTAAATAATGCTTTAATCATATCAAATCTTGTTAATTAATAACTGCTTGTGCTCAAAAAAGAGCAGCCCACCAAGAATAAAAACAATAGTGTCCTTAGTATTATAAATTCCTGTTATGGTTATCGTTGTAAATAAAAAGGCAATTCCAATTGCCGATATAAAAATCGTAACAAACTGTTTGTTAATGTATATTTTTTTATAAAGTCTGATAAAAAATAAAAGATATAAAAAAATACCAATAATTCCTGTTTTATAAAAAATATAAGCATATCCGTTATGCAATTCGGAAATGTATTTTAATCCTTTGTCTGAAGCACTATCGGAAAGCGGCGCATAAAACTTTAGGTTTACCAATGAGCCATAACCACAACCTATTATATAACTGCTGGGGTTTTGTTCCATTAAAGCAAGGGCTCTCTTGGCTTCATATCCGCGCCAATGGTCCCATAAATCGGCATGATTGTTTCGGTCTATATGGGTTTTAAATAGTTCGGAAGGGGCGATTTTTACTTTATATAAAAAACTCTCCCTTTCGATTTTTATCGAAAATAAATAGAAATAAAAAAGGGCTACTGCTCCCGCTAATATCATCATAAATTTAATTGTTTTCCTCGTAATAATGCTTAAACCGAAAACAGAAAGAAGACAAATAATAGCCACAATAATCATGGTTCTGGACAAATAAAGTAAGTTCGACGCTACCAATATTGAGCCAATTAAGTAGTGCGTAGTGCTATTTGTAAAAAGACTTTGTTTATGGAATTTTTTATAAAAAACAAAAAACAGCAATGAAAATAATTCTAAAAAATTGTCTTTACCAAATTCGCGTATTTCTGCCACAGAGTTGGTATTGCTGAAAACAAATATTATAATAAAATGTATTACTGCAGAGGCAAATCCTATCAGCACTATTGATTTTACAAATAGCTTAAAATCATTAATTTTCTTATAGAATAAATACCCAATTCCGATTCCTAATAACGGCTTTATAAAGTGAAAAACATCTTTAACAACATTATAAATTTCGATTTCATGAAAACACATTCCAACAAACGGAAGGAGAAAAAGGAGAACAATCGGAAAAATAGTCTTTAAGAAATTACGATCAAATGATAATTTTTCGTAAAACAAATAAATCCATAAAATAATTATTTGGAGGAAAACATTTGCCTTAAAAGAAGCTAAATACATTTGGGCAAACACAACAAATACGAATAGTAGGGAATAAAATTTGGTTGCTGTGATTTTCATATTTAAGTTATAATATTTAACAAAAATACATTTTTATTCTATTTTGAGATTTTTTTTGAGGCTTTTTATATACTTGTTTGTTATTAAAGCACATTGACAAATGAATTTGTTTAGGCCGTTACAATGTTTGGCAATATAGATTTCATAGCCTTTAATCAATAGTGGGTTTTTACTGTTTGAAAAACCTACGAAATGAATGTACGAAAAATATGGAAGAAAAATCCTTTTGTAATCTAAATTGGCTATTTTTTTACAAAAATCGACGTCTTCTACATACATAAAATAATCATTATCAAAACCACCTATTTCCTGGTAAATTTGTTTAGTAAGCATCAAAAAAGAACCCGCCATCCAATCTACTTCATAGCTTTTATTACTAAAATCTCCAGATTCAAATTCTTTGCCCAAACGCAACAATTTTTTCAATTGAAACATGTTTCGTGGATTTGGGAAATTTCCGGCCGATTGCAAATATACTTTGTGTTTATTAAGCATTTTAATTCCCACAGCCCCAATAGAATTATCAGATTTTAAGTGTTCTAAAACTGGCTTTAAAGCATCTAAGACAATTGTGTCGTTATTGATTAACAACAAATAATCGCCTTTGGAAGCGGATACAGCTCGGTTATTACCAACGCCAAATCCCAAGTTTTGTTTGCTTTCTATACAAATGACATTTGGATACTTTTCTTTAATAAAATCAATACTTTCGTCAACAGAATTATTGTCAAAAACAATAATTTCGTGATTGATTTCATTTAAATTTTGGATTAACGAATCGAAACAATTTTGCAAAAACTGAAGCCCGTTATAATTGACAATTATTACTGATAATGTTACTTTCATATTATCCAAAAGTATAAAACCCTAATTTCTTTTTGATATAAAACAAACAAATAAAATTGAAAACCAAGTTGGTAATAAGGCTGGCGATGGCGGCTCCATTGATACCATAAATTGGAATTAGCGCTAAATTCAACAAAACATTTAAAATAAACCCAAAAATAGTAATGTTTTTAAGTGTGTTTTGATGGCTTGTCATATTAAGAATTTGATCAACATTTCCAGTTAATACATTTAACATAACACCGATGCTAATAATAATCAGCGCTGTTTTTCCTTGAACAAAATTGGAGCCAAAAACCCCCAATACAAAGCTGCTAAAAAAGACTAAAAACAAGACTATTGGCGCAGTTAGAATAATAACCAAGTGTGTAGATTTTTTTATTACGGAATGTAATTCTTTGAGGTTGTTGGTTTTATAGAGTTCGGCTATTTTTGGTGCCAAAACAATATTCATTGAAATAATAACTAGCATTGCGAGAGAGGCAAGTTTGTAGGCTAAATTATAAATCCCTACTTCTTGTTCGGAAACCATGGCGCCCAACATAAAAACCGCTGTCCAATTGAGTAAAAACAACATCAAACTACTCAACATCATTGGGGAAGAAAATTGAAGAATTTGGTAAGATGACATTTTTTTGATATTGGTTTTGGTGTGTTTTTTAAACACAAAAAACAATTCGATAAGCACCGTTATTAAAATTGAAATGGCATAGAAAATAAAAGTAACGTATTGGTTTTCTTCAGAAATTGCAAACAGAAACAACAATAAAAGAAAGAAAATATTTGGAAGCACAAACATGAAAACATTAAACTTCAAAAAGTTTTTTGTAGCTACAAAAAAGTTAAGAAAAAACTCATGAGCAATCGAAAAAGGCAAAATAATAGCTACAATCAGAATATAATCAACTAAATTTTGATTGTGAAAAACTGTTGTTGCAATTGTATTTTTCAATACAAAATAAATACTGCTTGGAATTAGAGCTGAAATTAGAACTATTTTGAGTCCTTTTTTTAATAAAAATTGCGAGAAATGGTCGTCGATTTTGTTTACGCCTAAATAATTGATAAGCGCATTAGGAAGCCCGAGCGCGAATATCATGGTGGTGGCTTGAAGTATTGTTAATACTAGAGAAAAGTTGCCAAAAATACTTGGGCCAAAATTCTTTGTGATGAAAATAGTGATGAAAAAATTTAGCAATAATCCCGCAATTCTATATACAAAAGTAGTGCCTCCAGACAATAGAACTTGCTTAAAAGAAATAGATTGATTAATGATTTTTTTTATTCTATTCATTGGCTATAAAAACAAAAGTTACCTTTACGAGGTAACTTTTGTTTAATGTTGAGTTTCTATTATTTTACTAGTTTACTAATTTCTTCTATTAAATTACTTTGAGGATAAAGGAACGGGTCATATACTGTTGATTTTCCCTGATTTGGCGACAATGTTGATGTTTTACTATCATATATTAGTTGGTCTCCAATTACAAAATTTTTAGTAATCAAGCTGTCTTTAAGTTCATATGATTTGTCAAAATAATTTATTTTAAAACTATTTAATTTCATTGGTTGTTGTTTTGAATTATTGCCTAAATCTACTCTTAAGTTTATTGGAATATCACCTTCTGGAAAATGAAAAACGATGTCTTGGGATTTATCAGACCCTTTTACTGGAATCCAAATTGATTTTTTTTCATCAAAAATTGGCATGGTTTCATCGGTAAAAAATAATTGAAAATTATCGTCCTGTTTTACAACCATATTTAATGTAACATCAAAAGTTTTTGATTTAATTTCTTCAGGAGATTCGTTTTTTTGATCTTTACAAGATAAAAATAGTGCTAATAACAGAATTAATAATATGCCTTTTGTAGTTTTCATTTTTTATTTTTTTTGTAAAATTAATGTTTTTTTTAAACTATAAAAATTTAATGCTAATATTCGTATTAATTTTTTATAAATTTTTCAGTTAAAACAAGTCCTTCTTTATTTGTTGATTTATCTAATAAATATATTGCTAATTGATATTTGCCTTGTCCAAATTTTGATATATCATAAGTTGATTTGAATCCAGAATTATCAACGTTGAATTTATTGTTAAAATAGGACGTCACATCAGGTCTGTTAACTTTTTGTTTAAGCAGCTTTGTAGCTTTTCCATCTTTAATAAAAAGTAATTCTAATGTTGTTTTTGAATCTTCTTGGTTTTCGAAATAAGCCCATCCAGATGTGTTTAAAATATTATTTGCTATTTCAAATGTTTCAACATTAAACATAAAAGCATCCCCATTATAAGGCTTAAGTTTTTTAAATTTTGATATGTCAATTGTTGATGAAATATCTTTTAACAAAATAAAATGTTTTGACCAGGCTTGAAACCCATCATAATTATTGTCTATATAAAAATTTTCATTAATAAACTTAAGTGAAGTTTCGCTTGGCACATACTCTCTGCCAAAACCATCTGTAAACCAAAACGGCTTTATTTTAGTTGAATCTTGCTCCATTTCAGCAATATAAGCATCGAGTGTTTTGTCAATTATTTCATAATATGCTTTCTCGTTTTTTAAAAAATATGGCATATACCAGCCCAAACTACTAACTACCGGCTCTTTTTTTGAATTGTTATTAATGATAAATTGTGTTGATTCTCTAAATTGTGCTTTGTTTATACTGGTATAGTATTTTTTTACAATTATAATGTCTATCAAAGAAAAAACAATAAAAAATCCAATAATTCCTATTTGTATAATTTTATTTTTAAACTGATTTATTGCTATGGATAAAATAATAATTAAAGCCGGTAAAACGGTAATAAAATAACGACTTATTATCATCGGAATAGACAAATACGATCTAATAAGGGGGATTAATAGTACGATAATAATCCAAGGAATTAAAATTACAAAAGCGAAAATCGTTTTATTTTCTATTATTGATTTATATTCAAAAGATGTGTCTTTTTCCTTTGATAATTTAATGAAATAAACAAAAAACAATAACCCTACCAAAGTTAATACGAGTTCAGAGTTTCCAAAAAATTCTTTAAAAATCAAAGTATATACGTCTAGGGTAGGTGCTGGTATCCAAAACTCTTTGATTTCAGATACTTTAATAAATATTTGTATTGATGGGACAAACAATATTAATGTAATAACTCCCGAAATAAATGAATTGGTTAAGAATGGTTTTTTATGCTCTTTTTTTGAAAGAATAAGAAAAAAAAGCAACAGTAGGTATTGCGAAAACAAAACAAACAATCCAAAAAAATGAGAATTAATCATCATTGCAGTAGCTATTCCATAATATAAAGCATTTTTTTTGCTTGGGAGTTTTAGGAATTTTATTAAAAAATAAAATGCTAAAGTTGTAAACAAAAACAAAAACACATAAGGTCTAGCATCTTGAGAATAATATAAATGAAATGGATTTACGGATAAGAGTAAGGCCGCAACTAAACCCGCTTTTTTATTTATCATTTCTTTACCTAATAAATAAATAGAAAATATGCTTACTATTCCAATTATAGCGGAATACATTCTTGCAACAAAAGTAGTATATCCTGCTATTTTAAATATAAAATAAAGGGAATAAAAATAAAACGGCGGCATTTGTTCGCTGTTAGTTATCAAATTATATAATTCACTTGAGGGCGTTCTTGGGTTGGCCTCATTCATCGTATGAATTTCATCTAGCCAAATACTTTGAAAATCAATATGGTAAAATCGTAAGATTGCTCCAAACAACAATATTAAAAACAAAATGTAATTCTCTTTTATTTTTTGTAACACTTTCATCACTATTTATTTTTCGTTACTATTTTTTCCGTCTCGTATTATTTTATCTATAACGAATAATGGCCTATTTCTTACCTGATTATATATTCGCAACACGTATTCGCCAATTAGTCCCAAAGAAATTAATTGAACACCGCTAAATAATATTATTGCCAAAATTGTTGCGGTAAAACCTTGAGGTACATCATCATAAATTAATTTTCTGAAGATATTATATCCAAAATAAATTAAAGAAAAAACAACTGTAATAAAGCCAGTTCTTGTAATGAATTTTACTGGAAAATCACTGAAGTTAAAAATGCCATTAAAAGCCAATTCAAATAATTTTTTCCAACTGTATTTGGTTACTCCGGCATGTCTTTCGTCGCGGTCATACTCGTAACCAATTTGCTTAAATCCAACCCAAGCTCGCATTCCCCGAAGGTATCTACTTTGCTCGGGCATATTGTTCATGTTGTCAACAACTCTGCGACTTAGCATGGAAAAATCGCCACTATCAATTGGAATATTAAAACTTGATATTTTTTTTTGTAGCCTGTAATATGTCGAATAGGCTAGTTTTTTTAAGAAACTTTCTTTACGATTTTTTCGAATGGCATAAATAACATCATAACCATTAACTAATAATTCGTAGAATTCATTTACCAACTCTGGCGGATCTTGCAAATCGCCATCAATAATCATAGCTCCTTTTAGTCCTCGAACATTTGCCAATCCAGCCGAAACCGCTAATTGATGCCCATGGTTTCTTGACAATAATATCCCTGTAAAACGGGAGTCCTTTTTACATATTTCCTCAATTAATTGGCTTGTAATATCGGTACTTCCATCATCAATTAAAATTACTTCACATGAAAATTTTGTTTCTTTAATGACGCTAGTCAATCTTTGAACTAATTGTTTAAAAACTTGTGCTTCGTTATAAAGCGGAACCACAATTGATATGTCGATATTCATTTGGTTATTCTTTTTAAACTCTCTTCCCAATCGCTAACCTCAACACCAAAAACTCTTTTTATTTTACTTTTATCTAAAACACTGTATTTTGGTCTTTCCGCAGGTGTTGGAAAACTTGTGGTTGGTATCGGTTGTAAATTTATACTAATTTTTTTTAATTCAAATATTTTCTTTGCAAAATCAAACCAGCTGCATTGTCCTTCGTTGCTAAAATTGTAAACACCGTAGTGTTCAGTTTTCAGTTTTGAGTGTTCAGTTATAATCGTTAACAAACATTCTGCTAAATCAACTGCATTTGTTGGTGTGCCAATTTGGTCTGAAACCACAGATAAACTGTCTCTTTCTGAAGCCAATCGCAACATTGTTTTCATAAAATTATTGCCAAATTGCGAATAAACCCATGACGTTCTAATGATAAAATAAGCGTCAAATACTTCTTGAATTGCTATTTCTCCGTCTAATTTTGTTTGTCCATAAACCGCTTTTGGACTAGTTAAATCTGTTTCATTGTAAGGCTCGTTTTTTGAACCGTCAAAAACAAAATCTGTAGAAATATGAATTAATTTAGCATTGAAATTTTTACAGGATTCGGCAAGATTTTTTGCTCCAATACAATTTATTAAATGTGCTTGTTCTGGTTCTGATTCTGCTTTGTCAACTGCGGTATAAGCAGCGGCGTTAATACAAAAATCAGGTTTTTCTTTATTAAAAACGAATTCGCAATTTTCCTTACTGGTAATGTCTAAATCCGAAGAAGAACAGAAAACAAAGTTGATGTTAGGATAATTTCCAGCAACAAACTGAATGGCTTGACCCAATTGTCCGTTGGCGCCAGTTACTAAAACTACCATACTTTTTTGGCGTTTTCTATTGTTGGTAAAATCAAATCTTTCTCTGAAATTATTAGATTCTCAGTTGTGAATTGCCAATCAATATTTACAGATTTATCATTATAAATAATTCCTCCTTCACTTTCTTTATTGTAAAAATTATCGCATTTGTAGAAAAAAGTTGCGGTATCGCTCAACACTAAAAATCCGTGAGCAAAACCTCTTGGAACGAAAAATTGAGTTTGATTTTCACCCGTAAGTAAAACAGAAACGTATTCTCCAAACGTTTCAGAATTAGGTCTAATATCAACCACAACGTCTAAAACTTCGCCTTGTAAAACCCGAACTAATTTGGCTTGAGTATGTTCGCCTGTTTGGTAATGTAATCCGCGAAATACTCCTTTTGTAGAAAAAGATTGGTTGTCTTGAACAAAATGAACCGGTTTCCCAATTCCTTTTTGAAAAGTGTTTTCATTGAAACTTTCCATAAAATAACCTCTTTCGTCTTTGATTATTTTTGGTTCAATTATAAAACAACCTTCTAATTTTGTAGGTTTAAAATTCATTTTTTATATAATATCTAACAAGTGTGTTCCGTAACCACTTTTTAATAACGGTTGCGCCAATGCTTTTAACTGTTCGGCGTCGATATATCCCATTTTATAAGCCGCTTCTTCAATAGAGCCGATTTTTAATCCTTGACGTTCTTCAATAACTTGAACAAATTGAGACGCTTGCATTAGGGAATTAAACGTTCCTGTATCAAACCAAGCGGTTCCTCTGTCTAAAATACTGACTTTTAATTTTCCTCTTCTAAGATATTCTCTATTTACATCCGTAATTTCGATTTCGCCACGGTGACTTGGTTTTATGTTTGCAGCGATTTCAACTACATCATTGTCATAAAAATAAATCCCAGGAACAGCAAAATTAGACTTTGGATTTGTTGGTTTTTCTTCAATTGAAAGTACATTTCCTTCTGCATCAAAATCTACAACTCCATATCTTTCAGGATCATTCACGTGATAAGCGTATATAATTCCGCCATCAGGATTATTATTGGCTTGGAGTAAATCCGACAATCCGGTTCCGTAAAAAATATTATCTCCTAAAACTAAAGCGACTTTGTCGTTTCCGATGAATTCTTTCCCGATAATAAATGCTTCTGCTAGTCCATTTGGATGCTCTTGAACGGCATATTCAAATCGACAGCCCAATCGAGTTCCGTCGCCTAATAATTGTCTGAACAAAGGCAAATCGTGTGGTGTAGAAATAATCAATATATCTTTAATTCCCGACCAAAGCAACGATGAAAGCGGATAATAAATCATCGGTTTGTCATAAATCGGCATCAATTGTTTGCTGACCGCAAGTGTTAACGGATGTAATCTTGTTCCCGAACCTCCGGCTAATATAATTCCTTTCATTGTTTAATTATACTTTGTTATGTGATACTTTAAGAGAATATTTTTTATAGAATTTTGAAAATAGGTTTATAAAAATATATCCGAAAATTAAAAAAAGAGGTAGGAAAAATTTTAACTTATTATTGAGTAATTTTGTGTTTAAAACATTAGTAATTGTGCTTGTGTCTCTAATGAAAAGTTTTAAATTTTCAAGATTGATTTTTTGGCCCGCAATATCGTTTATCAAACTGTTTTTCAAATCAAATAGAGGATTAATTTGATTGTTTTCATTATTATAAATCAAATTCTGGTTTTTGTTTTTCCCCAAATTATATGTCATAAATCTTAATATCGAATCGATTTGAACAATTTCTTGTTCGTCTTTTTTCATTTTTATTTTAACGCTTTCAATTGATATTTTAAGAATCTTATTGTAATATTCATCTGTGTTCAAAAATTTCATTATCGGATTTATTAATCCTTCTTTGCTGATTATTTCAGACGTTGCTATTTGAATTTTATGATTTGGATAATTTTTACTGGTAAGCTTGTCTTTGATAACATCCTTTAAACTGGCATCTTCTGCAAGTAACTTAACCAATTCAAAGTTTTGAGTGTTTTCTGCGTTAGCGACAGAAGTAGAATTGTTTACAAAGCTATAGATGTCTAAAATCGGTTCAATTTTAATGGTTTTTATATCGGAAAGGTTTTTTATCCCGAGGTTCTTAAAAAAAATAGTGTCTTTTTCCATTAGTTTAGCAGAAAGAAAATCTATTTTTGAATAAAGGTAGTCCGTTCCACCGATATTTGGCGTGACAATAATTTCCGAGTTGTATGACTTATTGGTCTCATCAAGATAAACCCCGGCTCCTGTTCCAATGGCCGCTAAAATACTTATTCGCACCAAATTGCTTTTAAAAAACAAAATGCTTCTAAAAATTGAGGAGGCTACTCCATCAAAAAAATCTTTAACCTTATTTGATATCATAGATAAATCAATATCTTGATTGTCTGAATTATTTGTGTTTTGACTCATACTATAAAGCTATGTTATGTTAAAAATTTGTTCTAATATTTTAATTGTAATCAAATACGTTGGTTTTACGCCAGTTGTCCCTAATCCTCCTGAAGCCAATGTACTCCCGGTTTCTAATGGATTATCTGAGGCATAATAAGCATATCTAACTTTTACATCTGTATTGATGCTTTTTCTTATTTTTGATGCCGATTGAATCGCTTTTTGATAATAGGCGCCTTCCATTTCCAAACCAATTACACCCCAAGTAGATTCGTGGAAAAACTTCAGTAAATCTTTGTTTTGCAACGATGTTCCTAAAACCGTAATCATCGGGCCAGCAACAATAGGAATATCATTTCCTTCTAGCATTTCGGCTGTTAATTCATTTTGAAAGAAATAATTATCTCCCGTTCCTTCATTTATATGTGCCGACGGAATCATAATATCGCCTTTTCCTCCTTGAAGAATCCCAGCTTTTCCCATTATTGAAACTGATTCCACATTCAAAAGAATATCTTTTTTGTAGGGTTTTAATAATTCATCGATGGTTTCATAGGCTTGTTCGCCAAACGCATAGTCCATAACGATAATAACGGGCTTTTTATTGTTTAATTGCGCTTTTGGAAAAGCCGATTTATTCCAATCAATTTTCGAAGTGTCAAAAATTTGAACATCAATATTAGTTCCTGATGTATCTGGAAGCGAAATCATTCCATGTAATTTTGCAAAATCTTCTACTTTATCTCGAACTTCGTCAGCGCCAGATTTGCTTAATTCTTCAAATATAAAGAAATCAGATTTGTCTTTGAATTTCGTTTTCAAAACGTGAGTTGCAAATATAGAATTCATCACAGAGTGCATGTTCGCACTAATAATATGAATTGGACGATCTAATAAATCATTTGCTTTAAGCACTTCTTTGATGTTGGTTGCCCAAATTTCTCCGTGAATATGATGGCCCAATCTTTCTCTCAAAATAGGACTAAAAGTGATGGTTCTTTTGTTGTTATCAACCACCTCTTCAATGGCTAATTTTCCCAACCAATAAATAATGTGTAAAAAACGATCTGGTTTTTCTTTAGTTCCAAAGGCGTCGTAAATGTCTAAAACCTCAACAAATGTTCTTCCTAATATATTTGCAGCGTGAGAAATTGTTTTCTCTTTATCAACCAAAGTTAATTTTTTATTAGATAAAACCGCTTGTTCTAATTTTTCCCAATCGCGAGAAACTTCTCCGCTTTCATCAATTAAAACACGGTTTTTAATTTTATGTGATTCAATGAAAATAAAGGTTAAATGGGTCAAAATATCATAAATATCAGATCGACCACGGGTAATTTCAACATTCATTTGTTCGTCATCAATTCGATAACAATTTCTTCTTCTTTTGGGTGGAATTATCGCTTGAAAATGGGATTTGGAATAGCCCTCATCGGAAGTTAAATTGATGAACCTGCATTCTTCAATTCCTACAGGAAGCCTTTCTATTACGTATAAAAGTCCGTTTAATTCAACTTTTTCTTCGGCAATTGTCCCATAAATTTCTGGGCGTAATAATAATAATGCTTCACGCAAAGTATCGCCAGAAACGCCCATCGGTTTATAGAATCCTCTATTGAACAAATGGCGCATCGTGATGTATAATTTTTCTACTGCACTTGAGGATTCTTGTGCTCTTGATCGCACTATGTTTTTAATTTCTTTCATTTGGTTTTTACTTTATACCCCACAAATGTACTGTTTTTATATTTTAGTTGGTTAAAACCAAATTTATCGCCGGTTCATACATTTTAATTTTATCTGAAGAACCTATTGTTTTTTCATTCATTTGACGACTCCATTTTCCAACTGAAAAAGTGTATAAAAAATCCCTTTCTACATAATTATAAAGCACAAATGGATAATATAATATTTGAATTGTTGTTTTTCCAGTATTTGAATTTACGATGGTTTTTTCAAGTTTGTTTTTCGCTATTATTAACTTTTCAAACCCAATAAAAATCCCTGTTTTTGGCATTTTCAAATTTAAATCTGTCAAATCAAATCCGTTTCTAACAACCCCTTTTTGAAGGGTTACAATGAAATCTTTTGTAAGAAGTTCATCACTTGGAAAACCGTTAGAGCCCACTTTATAAAAATGTATTTTAACCGTCGCGTTGTCAATTCGACTATCTGTTAAAATGCTAACTTTCTTAATATATTTGGTTTTTTTATAAGAAGCTTCATAAGGGAAAAATTTCACGTCAATTCGTGGTCCGTTATCAAATGCTTCAAAAGGCGAATTGCTTATTTGTCCGATTTCAATTTTTTTGGTTTCAAATCGTCTTGCAATTACCACTTCGTCTAATTGGAATGAAATCGCTTTTAATTTTACATTTGAAACTTCCGATGCTTTTATTATTCTTTTTTCAAATCCTAAAATAGAAAATATCAGATTTTTATTTGCGGAAGCAGTAATCGAAAAATCCCCATTTTCCTCAGAAATAGTTCCAATATTCTCGTTTTCAACCCAAATATTCACATACGGAATTGGCTTACCGGATTCGTCAACAACAACGCCTTTAGTTTGTGCAAAAAAGGAAAAGGACATCAATAAAAAAAAAGAAAACTTATTCATAAAATAATATGATATTAAATTTGTCAAGCCGAACTTGTTTCAGCTTCCCTTTTAGATTCTGAAATAAATTCAGAATGACAAAACAATTATTTAGTGCTACTAAAAAAATCCGCAATCGTCCTATCGTTACTCAATCTTGGAATTTTGTTTTGTCCGCCTAATTTCCCAATCGATTTCATATACTCCTGGAAACCATTTTTCGCCACTTTTGTAATGACTAATTTTCGTAAAACTTTCCCCGTAATCAAATCGTCATAATACGAATTTTGGGTTCTCATTGCGCTGTCTATTGCTTCCGCAAATGCAACTATGTTTTCTGGTTCGTTTTCAAATTCTATGAACCATTCGTGGTACGGCAAACCATCAAGTGGCGTGATTTGAGGCGCAACAGAAAATTCATTTATTTGAATTGATGTGTTTTCCATTGCTTCTTTCATCGCATATTCCACTTCTTTTCCGATTACATGTTCCCCAAAAGCAGAAATATAATGTTTGATGCGCCCAGAAACAATCACGCGATAGGGTTTTAAAGAGGTAAATTGAACGGTATCGCCAATATTATATCCCCAAAGTCCGGCATTTGTTGAAATTATCAAAACATAATTTACATTTAATTCGACTTCTCCAATCGTATATCGTTTGGGATTTTCGGTATAAAACGCATCTGATTTTATAAATTCGTAGAAAATTCCTGCATTCAAAAGCAACAACATTCCTTTCTCTTTCTGCGAATCTTGATACGCGAAAAATCCTTCCGAAGCGGGAAATAATTCAATAGAATCAACTTTTCTTCCTATTAAATTTTCAAATTTAGCGCGATATGGTTCAAAATTCACACCCCCATAAATGAATAAATTGAAGTTTTTAAAGAGTTCGCCAACAGGTTTTTCCGCTTTTTGATGCAATTTTTCAAAATACATTTGGACCCAAGATGGAATCCCTGAAATTACTGTCATATCTTCACGGAACGTTTCTTCAACAATGGCGTCAACTTTGGTTTCCCAATCTTCAATGCAATTGGTTTCAAAAGTGGGCATTCTGTTTTTTTGCAAGTATTTCGGCACAAAATGCGCTACAATTCCTGATAATCTTCCCAATTGAATGCCATTTTTTTCTTCTAAAATAGGGCTTCCTTGCAGAAATATCATTTTTCCGTTTACAAAATCGGAGTTACCTGTTTCGTGAATATAATGTAGAATTGCATTTCGAGCGGCTTCAATGTGAAATGGCATCGATTCCTTGGTTAATGGAATATATTTTGCACCAGAAGTTGTTCCCGATGTTTTTGCAAAATACAATGGCTTCCCTTTCCAAAGAACATTTTCTTCGCCTTGAACGACTTTATCAACATATATTTTTAAATCTTCATAGTCTCGAATGGGAATATTTTTAGAGAAATCATCGAATGTTTTTATGGAATCAAAATGGTGATCAATGCCAAATTGCGTGTTTTTCGCTTGACGAATCAACTTATTAAAAACATTTTGCTGGGTTTGTATGGGATTATTCGCCCAAATTTGAGTTTTTCTATAAATACTTTTCGCAAATTTTTTAGCTAAGAAAGATTTTAAAGACATTTTTCTATCTATTTATTTGACTTTTTCTTTCCTTTTGAAAGCATTTTTTCTTCTTGTAAGACCTGTTCTCTTAATTGCAATTCTGCTTTTGAAGGCGCATCATTTTCAATTGTTTTACTTACATTGTCGGAAGACATAATCGAATCTTTATTGATTTTTTCATATTCCAAATCGCCATTTAAAACCTTAACAACCGATTTCAAATAAGTGTCATTTTTCTTTAATGCCAATGCCAATGAATCCGATTTTAAAGCCAATTCAGTTGCTTCTTGTCGCAATTTTGTTGATGCATAGCCTGGAATATATTCCCGTAAGGGAGTAAAAGCAATAATATAAGTAGTGAAAATAATAATTAAAATTGTGCTGATTGAAGCCACAACAAAAACATTCATTAATGTTAATCGCAGCGAAAAAATTTCTTCAAAAGTATCTTCATTCAAAACAACCAATCGGTTTTTTGTAAATAATTTCCTCTTTAAAATTTGTCTTTTTTGAGATTTTTCAGGCATTGTTTTTCGATTATTATCCACAAATATAATGATAAAAGTCGCATCTCGGGCTTTGCTTATTTATGATACTGTTAAATTTCAAAATAATTAAAATTTATACGTTGCACACCAAATCATAAATATTTATTAATGAGTGAAATGAAATACCAATTTTTCTAATTATCTTTGTAGAAGGATTTATTATAAATTTGCGAAAGCATAAAATAGTGTGTTATGGGAAGATTAGGACCAACCGAGATAATTTTAATCGTTGCAGTAATTTTGTTAATGTTTGGAGGTAAAAAAATTCCAGAATTAATGAAAGGATTAGGAACGGGAATTAAAGAATTCAAAAATGCAGCTAAAGAACAACCAGCTGATAAAAAAGAAGAAGAAAAAAAATAATAAAAAGACTTTTCAAATTATGGAAAGTCTTTTTTAATTTAAATTATAAGAAAGATTAACAGCTAATTTTATCCACTCTGTTTTGGTGTCTTCCGCCTTCAAAATCGGTATTAAGAAAGGTTTGCACTATTTCTACAGCTTGCGGAATTGAAGTAAATCTAGCAGGAATGCTAATAATATTAGCGTCATTATGTTGTCGTGCTAAAAACGCAATTTCTTTGGTCCAACACAAAGCGGCGCGAATTCCTTGATGTTTATTGGCGGACATTGCAATTCCATTCCCGCTTCCACAAATAATAATTCCAAAATCTGCTTTTTTAGATTGAACATCTAATGCAACGGGATGTGCAAAATCGGGATAATCAACACTGTCTGCTGAATCAGTTCCGTAATTGGTAACCTCAAAACCATTTGCCTTGAGCATTTCAACAATTACTTTTTTATATTCTGGTCCAGCGTGGTCGTTTCCAATAGAAATTTTCATAGATATAAAATATTGTGATTTCGATACAAATTTACCAAAAGAATAGTGAGAATTACATTACTATTTTTTTTATTTACATAAATTATAAACAACTTGAAAATCAATTAGTTGCTATTTATTGATTGGCTTTAATGTAATGTAATTGTTAAATTAATGTAATGTTAATAACAATTACTAACTATTTGATAATCAGTTAATCTTAATTTAACAATTTATGTTTATAACTTTATATAGAATTTTACAACTATTTTAAGGTTGTATTGTATTAATTCGTAATTAAAAATTGAGTTGAATAAAACTAATTTAGTTTGATGAATTTTTAGAAAAGTTATTACTATAAAATTATGTTTTATTAACAATTTTTGATTTTAAACTTATTTACAAAAAGTACAATAAAAAGATTATTAACTGTTGTTAATAAAAATTTAGAAAAGCTTATTTTAGAACCCATTAGATAAAAATAAGTATGTTTATAACTTCTTGTAAATAAATATAACTTAAAAACTACACTTAAAAAAATAATTTTATTGTAGCTATTAACACGCTATAATAACCATTAAAAAATAATTTTAAATTTAATTTTATTTTTGTTGTATTTTATATATGTTGATAACATTTTAGAAATTAAAATATTAAAAATTATTTAAACGATATTTAAATTATTATTCAATTTATCTAAAATATTTTGTACAGTTTTAAAATCGTTGGGATGAATTTTTAACTCAATTCCACCGTAAGCGTAACTTGCTAAAGGATTAACAGAAACCAGCGTTTCATTGAGAAAGAAAAATGCAATTCTTTCATTTTGTAAAATTGATTTTAATATGATAATTTCGTGTGGAAAATTAAAAATTGCAATAGTTACAAATTTTTCCATTTTTATTTATTTTTTATAAAGGTACTACGAATAGTATTGGTAAGATAATTTAGTTTTTAAAAGTTATATTTTCTTTAAAACTCCAGCTTATCAACAAACAACTGCTAACTATTTTGTAAATTTCAACTTTTAAGAAAATAATTATGAGTAAAAGACTAAGAAAACCAGTCAAAAAACAAGCTGATTTAACAGATAAAATAGTAAAAATATTAGCACAAAATGCCAATAAAGCATTCAATTATAAGCAAATAGGAATTAAATTAGAATTAGATGATACACAAAGTAGAAATCAAATTATTAAAGATTTAAAGATTCTTGTAGCTCAAAAAAAAATAGACGAGATTGAACCTGGACAATATTTAGTTGTAGAAACAAGTAAAGATTATTACGAAGGTCAGATAGATATGACTGGCAGAAAAACCGCCTATTTTGTTTGTCCAGAATTTACAGAAGATGTATTTATTCCAACCAATAATTTAAATCACGCTTTAGATGGCGACACTGTAAAAGTATATGTATATAACAGACGACAAGGAAAACGTGCCGAAGGAGAAGTTATTGAAGTTATAGAAAGAAAGAAAACTGATTTCGTAGGAGTAATTGATATTCAAAATAATTTTGCCTTTGTATCGACTGCAAATCCAAAAATGTACACTGATATTTTTATTTCAAAAGATAAATTAGGAGATGCCGAAAATGGAGATGTAGTATTGGTTCATATTGAAGATTGGCCAACAAGAGCCGACAGTCCGTTTGGATCTGTAATAAAAGTTTTAGGGAAACCAGGCGAACACAATACCGAAATTCACGCTATTTTAGCAGAATATGGTTTACCTGCAGAATTTCCATTAGAAGTAGAAGTTTTTGCTCAAAATATAGATACTTCAATTCACGAAAGTGAAATTGCAAAGCGACGAGACATGCGTGATACATTGACCTTTACAATTGATCCAAAAGATGCAAAAGATTTTGATGATGCGTTATCATTTAAAATATTAGAAAATGGAAATTACGAAATTGGAATTCATATTGCGGATGTTTCCCATTATTTACAAGAAGGAACAATTCTAGATAATGAAGCTTATAATCGAGCAACATCTGTATATTTAGTAGATAGAGTGGTGCCGATGTTACCTGAAGTTTTGTCAAATTTTGCCTGTTCTTTACGTCCAAACGAAGAAAAATATACTTTTTCCGCTATTTTTGAATTAGATAAAAAGGCAAATATTAAAAATAGTTGGTTTGGTAGAACAGTGATAAATTCTAATCAACGGTTTGCGTATGAAGAAGCGCAACACATCATTGAAACTAAAGAAAATACTATTCCTATTGAAACTTCAATCACAGGAAGTGCATATAAAGTCTCTGACGAAATTGTTTTTGCTATATTAAAATTAGATGAATTAGCAAAAATTATGCGTGAAAATAGAATGAATAATGGAGCGATTTCTTTTGATAAAGTAGAAGTAAAATTCAACCTTTCTGAAACTGGAAATCCTGAAGGTGTTTATTTTAAAACTTCTCGAGATTCTAATCATTTGATAGAAGAATTTATGCTTTTGGCAAATAAAAAAGTTTCAGAATTCATTGGACGTCAAAAAAAGACATTTGTTTACAGAATTCACGACGAACCAAATGAAGATAAACTTTTAGCGATGCAAGAACTAATCAAAAAATTTGGTTATGAAGTTGATTTCAACTCAGGTTCGGTAGCCCAAGCTCTTAATAATTTAATGAAAGAAGTTAATGGTAAAAAAGAACAAAATTTAATTGATACTTTAGCAATTCGTTCGATGAGTAAAGCCAAATATTCGACAGATAATATTGGACATTACGGTTTGGCTTTTGAATATTATTCCCATTTTACTTCACCAATTCGTCGTTATCCCGATGTAATGGTTCATAGATTATTGCAATTTTATTTAGATGGAGGAAAATCTGCAGATATAGAATTATATGAATCAAAATCTATTCATTGTTCCCAAATGGAAGGTTTAGCAACAAAGGCAGAACGAGATTCCATCAAATATATGCAAGTAAAATATATGCAAGACCATAAAGATCAAGAGTTTTTAGGAGTTATATCTGGTGTCACAGAATTCGGAATTTTCGTAGAAATTATAGAAAATAAATGCGAAGGAATGGTAAGAACCCGGGAAATAAAAGACGATTATTATGTTTTTGACGAAAAACAATATGCACTTGTTGGTCAAAGTACTAAAAACGTATTGCAACTTGGTGATGAAATTTATGTAAAAGTAAAAACTGCCGATTTAGTGAAAAAACAGTTGGATTTCTATTTTTTAAGACAAAATAATGATGAAATATTGTAAACTATTTATATTTTTATTGCTTGCTCAAATTGTTTTTTCACAAGAAACCACCACTAAAAATTTAGGTGATTTTGATGCTGTAAAGGTGTTTGATAAAATTTCACTTCAGCTGATTCCATCAGAAGAAAGTAAAATTGAATTATCGGGAAAAAACAGTTCAGAAGTTGAAATTATTAATAATAATGGAGAATTAAAAGTAAGAATGCCGATTGGTAAATTTCTGTCTGGCGAGGATATTACGGCGTTATTGTATTATAAAAATATTCAAAGCTTAGACGCTTGTGAAGGTTCTTATGTTTCAAGTGAAAAAGCGATAAATCAAATTTCATTTTCATTAAATTCAAAAGAAGGAGCCGAAATTAAACTAAAATTAGACGTTCTAAAACTGAGTATTCGTGCCGCTTCGGGAGGAATAATTAATTTAGAAGGAACGGCTAAAAACCAAGATATTGTTATTTCATCAGGTGGAGTTTTAAACGCAAAAGACTTTCAAACCGAGCAAACAAATGTCAGTATTAACGCTGGCGGAACTGCCGATGTTCGTGCCTCGGAATTGGTGGACGCAAAAGTTAGAGCTGGCGGAACAATTACCATTTTCGGTAAGCCGAAACAAATTAATCAAAAAACGGTTTTAGGCGGCTCAATCAATCAAAGCATTAGATAATATTTTTTATATTTGTAGTAATTCGATTCAAATTTTCATTAATGATTCAAGACATTTTAACAGCAATTCCACTCGGAATTTTTTTAAGTTTTCTTATTGGTCCCGTTTTCTTTGTGTTGCTTGAAACAAGTGCGGTTAAAGGATTTAGAGCTGCTTTGGTATTTGATTTAGGTGTGGTTTTAGCTGATATATTTTTTATTTTAATTGCTTATTTCAGTAGTTACAGACTGATTCAAAGTTTGAAGAACGACCCTGCAATTTTTATTTTTGGAGGAATTTTAATGCTAACTTATGGTTTGATTTCATTTATAAAACTTCGAAAAATTACCTCAAAAGTAAATGAAGACGATGTTGAAATTGTATTCCAAAAAAAGAATTATCGTGCGATTTTTATCAAAGGATTTTTATTGAATTTTATCAATGTTGGCGTGCTTCTTTTTTGGTTTTTAATACTAATTACCGTTGGGCCAAAACTAGAATTAGAAACGGGAAGAATGCTTACTTTTTTCACTTCTGTAATTTTGACGTATTTGTTTGTAGATATGGGTAAAATACTATTAGCCAAACAATTAAAACACAAAATGACCCCAAAAAACATTTTGAATATCAAAAAATTAATAAGCATTTTATTGATACTTTTTGGAATGGCAATTATGCTTCAAGGTTGGTTTCCAAGCGACCAAAAAATGGTTAAAAAGGCGCTGGAGAAAATGGAGTAGAAATGATTAATGGGTTTAATTGGTTATATTTGGAATTAGATACAATTACCATAGTAGCGCCAATCTACCTAAAATTGTAGTGATAAGCGAATGTTTGTATCGCTTATTTGTGGGTTGTGCGTCATTGTAAGCGAAATCGTAAAAATCAGAAAAAATACTAAAAATGAAAAAAGCAATAATAATTGGAGCAACTTCTGGAATTGGAAAAGAACTTGCGAAATTATTAACCGAAAATGGATATTTAGTTGGAATTACTGGAAGAAGAAATGAATTGCTTTCCGAAATTGAAAAAGAGAATCCAAAATTATACAGAATAAAGAATTTTGACATAACCGAAATTGAAAAAATTGAAACTAAATTAACTGAACTAACAAAAGAAATTGGTGGAATTGATTTACTGATTATAAGTTCTGGAATTGGAGATATAAATGTAGATTTAGATTTTGCAATCGAAAAAGTAACAATCGAAACAAATGTTTTAGGTTTTACTTGCGTTGCAGATTGGGCTTTCAATTATTTCGAAAAACAAAAATTTGGTCATTTAGTTGCTATTAGTTCGATTGCAGGAATCAGAGGAAGTAGACAAGCAATTTCTTATAATGCGACAAAAGCGTATCAAATAAATTATTTGGAAGGTTTACGTCAAAAAGCAAAAAAATTAAAAATGAAAATATTTGTCACCGACATTAGACCAGGTTTTGTAAATACCGAAATGGCTAAAGGCGAAGGTTTATTTTGGGTTGCGTCAGTTGAAAAAGCATCAAAACAGATGTATAACGCAATATCAAAAAAGAGAAAAATAGTTTATGTAACAAAACGTTGGGGAATAATTGCAACAATATTGAAAAGAATTCCAAATTTTATTTACGACAAAATGTAAATTAAACAACGAACGCACAACTGTAGTTACACGAGGCGTAAGGATTTAGTGGAATTGTCGTTTCGCATTGAACTTTTTACTTAAATAGAAAATATGCAGTCACGAAGCCTTGCGCCTCGCGTAGCTGTAAAACGGTATAAAAATAAAATCATCAACCAAGTTGGTATTGTCTTTTGGATTGAAACCTTTCTCAAAAATTTCCACAAAAACCCACCCAAGTTTCCTTGATGGTTTTAGAATCATATCGTCCGGATTCGAACACCGCTTTAATTAATTTTTTCTAAAAATTTCCCATAAAAAAAAGAGACACATTGCTGTATCTCTTTTAGAGGCATCGTCCGGATTCGAACACTGCTTTAATTAATTTTTTTTAAAAATTTACAAAAAACCCTCAAGTTTCCTTGAAGGTTTTAGAGGCATCGTCCGGATTCGAACCGGAGTAGGAGCTTTTGCAGAGCCCAGCCTAGCCACTCGGCCACGACGCCATTATTTAATTGGATTGCAAATATAGCAAAAAATTTAAAAATTTAAAGTTTAAAGTTTAAAAAAAATACTATTATAAATTTATTAGCAAGAATCTTAATTTCTATATTCTTCTAATTCTATAGTAACTGCTTCAACATCACCACCAATAGGCGGATTTAACTTTGAAACACCCAATACAATTCGGGAAACCGACGGAATTTTTGCAAATATTTTCGTGATAATTCGATGTCCAACATGCTCTAATAAATGCGAACGAATCGCCATTTCTTCCTCTACAATTTGATTTAAAAGAACATAATCAACCGTATCTTTCAAATCATCCGACAAACACGATTTCCTTAAATCGGTTTTAATTTCTAAATCAACCGAGTAATCCGAACCAATTTTACCTTCCTCAAGCAAGCATCCGTGATACGAGAAAGTTCTGATATTTTTAAGTTTTATTGTACCCATTTTTATTTTTTGTTTATAAGTTTAAGTTTTAAAGTTAAGTGTTTGAGAGCTAAAGTTCTTTTAGCAACTTTCGATTTTTTATAGGTTTCTTTAGAAACTTTAAACTTTAAACCTTAAACTTATTTACCTTTGCTAAAATTAAACAAAAATTATGTCAACCGAAGAGAAATCACTTCATTTTATTGAACAAATTATAGAAGACAGCTTAGCAAGTGGTTTTCCTCAAGATAAATTACGTTTTCGTTTTCCGCCAGAACCTAACGGTTATTTGCATATTGGCCATGCCAAATCAATTTGCTTGAATTTTGGTTTAGGATTGCGGTACAATGCGCCTGTAAACTTGCGTTTTGACGACACCAATCCCGCGAAAGAAGAACAAGAATATGTTGACGCTATCAAAGAAGATTTGCAATGGTTGGGTTTTCAATGGGCCGAAGAACGGTATGCATCGGACTATTTCCAACAATTATACGATTGGGCTGTTTTGATGATTAAAAACGGAAAAGCCTATATTGACAGTCAATCATCTGAAGATATGGCGGCTCAAAAAGGAACGCCTACGCAACCAGGAGTTGATGGACCTTACAGAAATCGTTCGGTTGAAGAAAATTTATCATTATTTGAAGCCATGAAAAATGGAGATTTCCCTGAAGGAAGTCACGTTTTGAGAGCTAAAATTGATATGAAATCTACCAATATGTTGCTGCGCGATCCTTTGATGTATCGTATTTTACACCGTCATCACCACAGAACAGGAAACGATTGGAAAATCTATCCAATGTACGATTATGCTCACGGTGAAAGCGATTATATTGAGCAAATTTCTCATTCTATTTGTACTTTAGAGTTTGTAATGCACCGCGAATTGTACAATTGGTTTTTAGATCAGATTCAACCTGAACTTGTTTCAGGCTCTAATAAAATTAAAGTAAGACCAAATCAATACGAATTTGCACGTTTGAACTTGAATTACACTGTAATGAGCAAACGAAAACTCTTGCAATTGGTTCAAGACAAATTTGTTAATGGCTGGGACGATCCAAGAATGCCAACGATTTCAGGATTGCGAAGACGCGGTTTTACAGCCAATTCTATTCGTAAATTTTGTGAAACTATTGGAGTTGCAAAACGGGAGAATGTGATTGATGTTTCTGTTTTGGAATTTTGCTTGCGCGAAGATTTAAACAAAACGGCACCCCGAGTTATGGCAGTTTTAGATCCAATTAAAGTGGTAATAATCAATTATCCCGAAGGAAAAGAAGAATTGTTGGAAGCCGAAAACAATCAAGAAGACGAAAGTGCAGGTTATAGAAAAGTACCGTTTTCAAGAGAAATTTACATCGAAAGAGAAGACTTTTTAGAAGAAGCTCCTGCTAAATTCTTTCGATTATCAATTGGTAAAGAAGTGCGATTGAAAAATGCGTATATCATTAAAGGAGAAAGCGTTATAAAAGATACTGCTGGAAATATCACCGAAATTCACGTTACGTATGACGAAGACAGCCAAAGCGGAAGCGGAAGCGAAGCAAGTCAGAGAAAAGTTGCAGGAACGTTGCATTGGGTTTCTATTCAACACGCAATTCAAGCAGAAGTTAGAATGTACGATCGTCTTTTTATTGATGAAGCTCCCGACAGTCACAAGGAGAAAAATTTCTTAGAATTTTTGAATTCTAATTCTTTACAAATTGCAAATGGATTTGTAGAACCGAGTTTGGCAACCGTAAAATCGGGCGATAAATTCCAATTTCAACGCCTGGGTTATTTCAATGTTGATAAGGATTCAACGGCTGAAAAATTAGTATTTAATAGAACCGTTGGACTAAAAGATGCTTGGGAAGAAAAAGGCAAAAAAGAAGAAAATTTATTGATGTCGATGCAAAAAGAAATCAATAAATATGTGAAAGAAAAAGACGAAACAGCGGCAAATTTAATATTAGAATCCATTGTTGAAAACATTAAAATCGTCGATAATTTCAGTTTAATTTGTCAAACAATTGTCAAAAATGTGAAAAACGACAACAACGCATTATTATTTTCAAATTTGATTTTGCATTATTCCGATAAAGTTCAATTTAAAGATATAGAATCGGAAGCGTTATCGAAATTATATTCCATGTCGTTAAAAAGTCAAATGCCGTCGGTAAGGTTTTTTGCAATTCAAAATTTGAAAAAAGATTTAGAAAATTTAAATGTTTTTAAAAACCAACTTTCAGAATTGAAACTTTCAGAAAAAAACGAAAAAGTTTTAGAAGCTCTGAAATAATTTAAAATAGATTTGAACAATTAAAAAGCACTTCATCGAGGTGCTTTTTCTATTATTAGTATTTCTTATTGAAATTACAAAATCGATAGTTTTACCCAATCAAAAATGGATTTCACAGTTTAATTTTAAGTAATTATTTTAATATTTACGACCTGAATTACCATTTGATGAAAATCTATTTATTATGGCGCTTTATTTCGTTTTTCATCATTAAAACAGACATTTTAATAGCCAACTGTTTATTTAATTGAGCTACATTTTATAAATGCCAATTATAAACTTATAATTGCTTTTTGAATTCGATTTATCGTTTCTTGTTTTCCTATAAAAGCGGCAATATCAAAAAGATGCGGTCCTTTTAATGCGCCAACCAAACTCAATCGGAACGGCTGCATTATTTTTCCCATTCCAATTTCGTTTTCGGTCATCCAATTTTTCACGGTTGTTTCGATTGTTTCTGTCGTAAAATCTTCAATTGTTTCTAAAACAGCAATTAATTTTTGCATTAATTCAGGCGTTTCTTCCTTCCAATTTTTAGATGCTTTTTCATCGTAGGATATTGGCGCCTCGAAAAAATAATCTGAAAGCGACCAAAACTCTGAGACAAAATTTGCGCGTTCTTTTATTAAGGAAACCAATTTAGTCAATCGCTCCTCCGAAATTGTAATACCTTTTGATTCCAAAAATGGCGCATATGATTTTCCCAAACTTTCATCGCTTTGCATTTGCAAATAATTATGATTGAACCATTTGTTTTTTTCAGGATCAAATTTTGCACCGGCTTTATGAACACGATTCAAATCGAATTTTTCAACCAATTCGTCTAATGAAAACAATTCTTGTTCTGTTCCGTCATTCCAACCTAATAATGCTAAAAAGTTAATCACCGCCTCAGGATAAAACCCGGACTCTCTGTAACCAGATGAAATTCCTTCCTTAGTCTTCCATTCTAATGGAAACACCGGAAATCCTAATTTGTCACCATCACGTTTTGATAATTTTCCATTTCCAACAGGTTTTAAAATAAGAGGCAAATGTGCAAATTCAGGCGCTTCCCAACCAAATGCACGGTACAATAAAATGTGCAATGGCATTGATGGCAACCATTCTTCACCACGAATTACGTGCGAAGTTTCCATCAAATGGTCATCTACAATATTTGCCAAATGATACGTTGGCATTCCGTCACTTTTGAATAAAACTTTATCGTCCAAAACGTTGGTTTCAAACTTCACATCGCCACGAATAATGTCTTTTAAATGCAACGTTTCGCCTACAGGTGTTTTAAATCGGATTACATACTCCTCATTATTTGCAATTCTTTTCAGCGTTTCTTCATTTGAAATCACCAAAGAAGTATCTAATTTTTCACGATTATGGTGGTTGTAAATAAACGTTTTTCCTTGCTCTTCGTGTTGTTTTCTATTGAAATCCAACGCTTCAGAAGTATCAAATGCATAATACGCCCAACCCGAATTAATTAATTCGTCAGCATATTGTTTGTACAAATGTTTTCTTTCACTTTGACGATAAGGACCAAATTTTTCATTTTTACCAATAGTTTCATCGGGTGAAATTCCAAGCCACTCCAACGCTTCTAAAATATAATTTTCTGCGCCAGGAACAAATCTATTTTGGTCGGTATCTTCAATTCTCAAATAGAAAACACCGCCATTTTTCTTTGCAAATAAATAATTGAATAATGCGGTACGAACACCGCCAATATGTAAAGGTCCGGTTGGACTTGGTGCAAAACGCACACGAACTTGCTTTGACATTTTTGTAAATTTTAAGCAAAGATAACTAGAAGTTGGCAGTTAGGAGTTGGCAGTTAGGAGTTTTTATATAAAAAAGGAAAGGAACACAAAGCTACTTCATTTCAAGTGGAATTCTTTTATTCATTATCTTAAACCAAAGCGGCGGAAAAAACGACAAAACCATCGATGTTGGGTAACCATAAGGCATTTGTGGAGAAACATCATGATATTCCAGAATTTGATATTTCTTTTGAGATTTATAATGGTGATCACTGTGACGTGTGAGCTCATAAAGAATAATTCTTCCTAGAACATGATTTGAATTCCACGAATGTTTCTCGGTTACACGTTCAAATCTGCCAGAGGCGAGCTGGTTTCTTTTTAATCCATAATGCTCAATATAATTGATGGTTTCTAACAAAAGGAAACCAACTATCCCGGCAAATGACGCCAACAAAAATCCTTTAACTCCAAAGATAATATAGACACTACTTAAATAACCAATTTGAATAATTGTAAACCAAAACATATCATTTTTTAAAGAAAAGAAAGAATGATTATTAATTTTGTTTAATTTTTTTTGAATTTTCCACGCCTTTTTATACGTCCCGGTTACCGTTTGAAACCAAAAAGCATATAGATTTTGATTGTATGCTGCCGTTGACGGATCTTCGGGAGTCGAAACATGCAAATGATGTCCGTGGTTGTGCTCAATAAAAAAATGCGTATAATGGCTTGGAATTAAAAGTGTTTTTCCAAGTATTTTATCAAAAAGAGTTGTTCTATGGCCTAATTCATGTGCTACATTTATTCCGTTAGCTCCAAGAATAATTCCCAGACTTATAGTCATTCCAATAATTTCAGATTGGGACAAATTTGTCTGAGTAATTTTAAACAAACAAAACAACAATGTTCCATAAACTATAGGAACATTTAAGTACAGCAAAACATCAAATAATTTGTTTGTGAGTCTTTCAGAAACGGCTTCCTCGTCATAATTTTTTTCGTCAATCGGTAAGAGTAATTCTAGAAACGGAATCACAACAAAAGCAAAAAGTAATGCCGAAAATGACCAATACCCACCAAAATAAATACCTAAAACACCAACAACAGGAATGCTATAAGACCATAAATATTTCATAATCAATGATTTTTTTATAAAATTACTAAAACTTTTGTCATTCTCCAACTATGTACGTCTTCGAAACTTTTAACGTTTTCTAATTAAGATAAATTTGTACTTTTGACGGGTATTTAAACAAGCAGCAAATTTTGGAACAGTCAAATTTTATTTTTCAAAAACTAGAACTTTTTATCAAGAAATTTTATACCAATGAACTGATTAAAGGAAGTATTTTCTTCATTGGTTTAGGATTGTTGTATTTATTATTTACACTTTTTATAGAGTATTTTTTTTGGCTGAAACCAATGGGAAGAACTATTTTATTTGCTGTCTTTATTTCAGTTGAAATAGTCTTATTATTTCGTTTTATAGCTTTTCCTATATTCAAATTATTGAAATTTCAAAAAGGGATTGATTTTAAAGAAGCGTCAGCCATAATTGGAATTCATTTTACAGAAGTAAGCGATAAATTGACTAATTTTCTTCAACTTTCGGATGCGGTACACAATCAATACAAATCAGAATTGCTTTTGGCATCAATTGAACAAAAAGCAAAAATGTTGCAGCCATTTCCTTTTGGAAATGCGATTAAATTTAATGCTAATAAAAAATATTTGCCGTTTGCTTTGCTTCCAATATTGTTTTTTGCCCTCTTTTATATTTCTGGTAACGGCAAAATTTTATCTCAAAGTTTAAATCGTGTCGTTCATTTCAAACAACAATTTCTTCCGCCAGCACCTTTTAAATTTGTAGTTTTAAATAAAGATTTGCAAACCGAACAAAATAAAGACTTCATTCTAAAAGTAAGATCTGAAGGAAAAGTAATTCCTGAGAATGCGATGATTTTTATTGGCGACGAAAGTTATTTTATGGAAAACACCGCTAATGGGGAATTCCAATTTAAAATTGAGAAGCCAACAACTAATGTTTCGTTTCACGTGGAGGCGAATGAAGTTTCATCAGAAGAGTTTGAATTATCGGTTATAACGGTTCCGTCAATTTCAAATTTGGAAATGGTTTTAAATTTCCCATCGTATTTAAATAAAAAACCTGAAATCATTAAAGGAACAGGAAACGCCATACTTCCTGAAGGAACTTTTGTAACTTGGAAAATAAATACGATTGCCACACAAAGCATAAATTGGTCGGATTTGAAATCTAATTATTCATTTTTGAAAGATGATAATTCATTTAAACTAACTAAAAATATTTCTCAAAACACTGAATATAATATAGTTACATCTAATAATAAAGTGAAAAATTACGAGAAATTGAATTACCAAATTTCTGTAATCAAAGATCAGTTTCCAACAATCAATGTGAACAATGCACCAGACAGTTTAAAGGTTTCTAACAACTACGTTTTAGGCCAGGTATCTGACGATTATGGGCTGAATAGACTTCAAGTTATTTACTACGTAAAAGACAAGCCACAAACCGCAAAACGCGGAACAATTGCTGTAAAAAAAGATATTTACGACCAATTTGTATTTGCATTTCCAAGCAATCTTCCGGTGGCTCAAGGCGTTTCTTATGAATATTATTTTGAGGTTTTTGATAACGACGCGCTTCACAATTTCAAAAGTTCAAAATCATCTGTTTTTTATAACAGAGTTGCAACTGACGAAGAAAAAGAAGATCAAATTTTGCAAGAGCAAAACAACACTATCAACAGTTTAGAAAAGTCATTAAAAAACCAAGACAAGCAAATTTCAGAAATTGAAAAGCTGCAAAAAAACGGAAAAGAGAAGGAAAGTTTAGAATTCAAAGACCAGCAAAAAGTCAATGATTTTATCAAACGTCAAAAGCAACAAGACGAAATGATGAAGGAATTTGCTAAAAAGATGGAAGATAATTTGGATAAATTTAAAACCGATAAAAAAGACGAATTCAAGGAGGAGCTTGAAAAACGATTGGAAAAAGCAGATAAAGATTTAGAGAAAAACCAAAAATTATTGGACGAACTAAAAGAGTTGAACGATAAAATTAAGAACGAAGAATTGTTTGATAAATTAGAGAAATTCAAACAAATGAGTAAAATTCAAACCAAGAATTTAGAACAATTGGTTGAGTTAACCAAGAAATATTACGTTAAAAAAAAGGCAGAACAAATTGCAGATAAATTAGATAAATTAGCGGATAAGCAAGATAAATTATCCGAAAACGATAAGGATAATAAAACCGAAAAGCAAGACGAAATCAATAAGGAATTTGATAAAATCCAAGAGGATTTAAAGGAATTGGAAAAAGAAAATAAGGAGTTGAAAGCCCCTGTTGATCTTCCAAAAGATGCTGAAAAAGAAAAAAGCATTGACGAGGATTTGAAAAAAGCATCTGACGAATTGCTAAAAGACAAGAAAGATAAAGCCAAACCAAAACAGAAAAGTGCCGCCAAAAAGATGAAAGAAATGGGGGGTCAAATTACGGAAAGTATGGAGGGTGGAGAAATGGAGCAACTCGAAGAAGATGTTAAAATGTTGCGTCAAATCCTAGATAATTTATTGGCATTTTCTTTTTCCCAAGAAGATTTAATGAAACAATTCAAAGGTTTGAAACGTGGTTCGCCGTCGTTTAATAAAGATTTAAAAACGCAACAAAATTTAAAACAACAATTCAAACACGTTGATGATAGTTTGTTTGCAATGTCTTTAAGAAACCCAAAAATTGCCGAAGATGTTACGAAAGAAATCGGAAATGTGCATTATAATATTGAAAAGGCTTTGGAAAGTTTTGTCGATTCTCAAATTCCAAAAGGACTTTCTCACCAACAATATACGATTTCGGCAGCAAATAAATTAGCTAATTTCTTAAGCGATGCCTTAAATAATATGCAATCCGAAATGCAAATGTCTGGTGCTGGAAAAGGCGGAAAACCAAAACCTGGAAAGGAACAGGGCGCAGGAACGCAACTCCCAGACATTATCAAAAAGCAAGAAGGTCTTGGCGAAAAAATGAAAGAAGGAATGAAAAAAGGTCAAAAACCTGGAGACGGAAAGAAACCCGGAGAAGGCGAAAAAGGAAAATCTGGCAAGGACGGAAAATCCGGAACTGGGGATTCACAAGGAGGCGAAAATGGCGAAGACGGAGAGGGAAATGCTGGCGAAATAATGAAGATTTATCAAGAGCAAAAACAACTTCGGGAAGCACTACAAAACGCTTTAAACAAAGAAGGAATTGGCGGAAATAGCCAAAATTCTTTAGAGCAAATGAAGCAAATCGAGAAGCAATTATTGAACAAGGGTTTCAATAACGAAACCCTTCAAAAGATGCTAAATTTACAGTATGAATTGCTTAAATTAGAGAAAGCAACGCAACAACAAGGCGAGGAAAAGAAGCGTCAATCGCAAACCAATCTCAAAGATTTCAACAACCAAAGCAAACCGTTGCCTTCCAATTTGCAAGAATATCTCAACAGCATCGAGATTTTAAACCGACAAACCCTACCTTTGCGTTCCAATTTTAACCAAAAGGTTAAAGAATATTTCAAAAACAATGATTAGTTTTAACTACGAAACAGATTTCGAATTAGACCACGAAGCCGACTTTTCAAAATGGCTTTCTGCCGTTATTTTATCAGAAAATAAAAAAGAAGGCGACATCAATTACGTGTTTTGCGACGACGAATATTTGCTCGAAATCAACCAGCAATACCTCGACCACGACACGCTAACCGACATCATTAGCTTTGACTATTCTGTAGGAAATGAGCTACATGGAGATGTTTTTATTTCCGTTGAAAGAGTTCGCGAAAACGCATCCGATTTCAACGTCACATTCCTCGAAGAAATCAAGCGCGTCCTCGTTCATGGCGTTTTACACTATTGCGGATACAAGGATAAAACGGAATCTGACGAGAAAATAATGCGAGAAAAAGAAGAAGAAAAAATGCGAATGTTTCACGTGGAACAACAATAATCAGGAGCGAATTTTCGGGATTTTTCAACAAATGTAATTCCCGCTTTCTTTCCAAATCTCTCGGTAAAAACCCCGAGGATTTTCCTTTCAATCGGGGCTATTATTTTTTTGTATTTTTGCATTTGGAATTGACAGAAAAAAAACAATGTTTCACGTGGAACATTCACAATAAAGAAAAACGAACATTAAATAAATAAAAATTTGTTTCAAGAAATATACGATGTAATTGTAGTTGGCGCAGGCCACGCGGGTTCAGAAGCTGCCGCGGCAGCAGCTAACTTAGGGGCCAAAACATTATTGGTCACAATGAGTTTGCAAAATATTGCTCAAATGTCGTGCAATCCCGCAATGGGAGGAATCGCCAAAGGACAAATAGTTCGGGAGATTGATGCGCTTGGTGGTTATTCAGGAATTGTTTCCGATAGAACCGCAATCCAATTCAAAATGTTGAATAAATCTAAAGGTCCTGCAATGTGGTCGCCAAGGGTTCAAAGCGACAGAATGCGTTTCGCAGAAGAATGGCGATTGATGTTGGAGCAAACCCCAAACCTCGATTTCTATCAAGAAATGGTTGGTGGTTTAATCATAGAAGATGGAAAAATTAAAGGAATTAAAACTTCTTTAGGTATTGAAATCAAAGCCAAATCTGTCGTTTTAACGAATGGAACTTTCTTAAATGGATTAATTCATATTGGAGAAAAACAATTCGGAGGAGGAAGAGCTGGCGAAAGTGCGGCCTACGGAATCACGGAAGATTTAGTAAAAGCAGGTTTTGAATCAGGTAGAATGAAAACCGGAACGCCGCCACGTGTGGATGGAAGATCGTTGGATTATTCAAAAATGAATGAAGAAAAAGGCGATGCAAAACCAGATAAATTCTCTTATTCAGATATTACAAAACCGTTAGTTCATCAAAAATCGTGTTATATGACGTACACGTCTTTGGATGTTCACGATATTTTGAGAGAAGGTTTTGACCGTTCGCCAATGTTTAACGGAAGAATAAAAAGTATTGGGCCAAGATATTGTCCATCAATTGAAGATAAAATAAACCGTTTCGCAGACAAAGACAGGCACCAGTTATTTGTAGAGCCGGAAGGGTGGAATACGGTTGAAGTTTATGTAAATGGTTTTTCTACTTCATTGCCAGAAGACATTCAATTTAAAGCTTTGCGCTCTGTTGTGGGATTTGAAAACGTTAAGTTTTTCCGTCCTGGATATGCAATTGAATACGATTATTTTCCACCAACACAATTAAAACACACTTTAGAAACCAAGTTAGTTGAAGGGTTATATTTCGCTGGACAAATAAACGGAACTACAGGATACGAAGAAGCGGCTTCGCAAGGATTGATGGCGGGGATTAATGCGGCTTTAAAAGTTCAGGAAAAAGCGCCAATGATTTTAAAAAGAGACGAAGCATATATTGGAGTTTTAATTGACGATTTAATCACAAAAGGAACGGAAGAGCCTTATAGAATGTTTACTTCAAGAGCTGAATTTAGAACCCTTTTACGTCAAGATAACGCCGATTTTAGATTGACGCCAATGTCTCACGAAATTGGATTGGCTTCAGAATTGCGTTTGCGACGAATGGAACACAAGCTAAAAGAATCTGAAAAAATGGTTGCTTTTTTCAAAGAAACAAGTATTACTGCTGCAGAAGCAAATCCTATTTTGGAAGCAAAAGAAACGGCTTTAGTGAACCAAAGCGATAAGATGTTTAAGATGTTTTCTCGTCCTCAAATTGAGTTGAACGACATGATGCAATTACAAAAAGTAAAGGATTATATTGATGCGAATGAAGTTGATTTAGAGATATTAGAACAAGCGGAAATACAAGTTAAATATTCAGGATATATCGAAAAAGAAAGAAACAACGCCAACAAATTAACTCGTTTGGAAGATGTGAAAATCCCGGAAGATTTTGATTATAATAAAATAAAATCAATGTCGATTGAAGCAAGACAGAAGCTGGGAAAAATTCGACCAGTTACTATTTCTCAAGCATCGAGAATTAGCGGAGTTTCCCCAAGTGATATTTCGGTATTGCTAATTTATATGGGACGATAATAAAGTGTTCAGTATTCAGTTTTAAGTAAACAGTTATCTAGTAATTGCACCAAACGGATCACTTAAAGCCAGCCACTGACCACTAAAAATTAAATTGTTCCACGTGAAACTATTATTAATTTTATATGTAAATTTTTGGCAATGTTGCTAAACTGATTACTAAAAACTGACCACTGAAAACTAAAAATGGATATTTCAAATAAAAAACACTTCCTAACCATAAAAGATTATTCTGTTTCAAAAGAAGTATTTGATTTGTATTATGACGAAATTTTGGATATGTTAATTACATCGCCGCAGCCAAGTCTTGACAATCTCGGAAAATATTATGAAAGCGTTGACTATATTTCTCACACCGATTCTAAACGTTCGTTATTTGAAAAAGCATATCATTTTATAAAAAGTATTGCGCTTAAAAACAAACTAAATTTAATAAATAGTTGTAGTCCAAACAAAGGAAAATTATTAGACATTGGAGCCGGAACAGGAGATTTTTTGTTGACTGCAAAAGAAAAGGGTTGGATTACAATTGGCATAGAGCCAAGTGAAAAAGCCAAAGCAATCGCTGTTAAAAAAGGAGTGGAATTTTCATCATCAACGGAAGAATTAGAAAGCCATACTTTTGATGTAATTACAATGTGGCACGTTTTAGAACATGTTCCAAATTTAGAAAATCAAATCAAAGAATTGAAAAGATTAGTAAAGCCAAATGGAACAATAATTATTGCAGTTCCCAATTTCAAATCTTTCGACGCAAAATATTATGGAAAGTTTTGGGCGGCCTATGATGTGCCAATCCATTTTTGGCATTTTTCTAAAACAGCGATAAAATTACTTTTTGAAAAAGAAGAAATCAAATTAGAAAAAGTGCTTCCAATGAAATTCGATTCCTTTTATGTGAGTTTGTTATCTGAAAAATATAAAAACGGAAAAATGAATTTCATAAAAGCATTTTGGATTGGATTAGTATCAAATTGGAAGGCAAATCGAAGTTTAGAGTTTTCATCGCACATTTACGTCTTAAAAAACAACCAAAAAGCAGTTTAAAGCGATTTAAAAGGAGTTTTTTATCTGAAACATATACTTTACTGTCTTTTTTGAGAACGTTTTGCATTTCAAATCTAATAAAGCCACTTTTTATAGCTTTAAATTATAACAAAGATTAAAACCATTGTAAAATCTTATAGTTATAAAATTAGCTAAGTTTGAAACTTTTTAAATTTATTAATCAAAAATTTATACTTTTACCAACAATTAAAAAAACAATTAAAAATTAGGATGAAAAAATCATTAGTACTTATCGCAATCGCATTTTCAATTATTTCTTGTAGTAAAACGGCAGAAGTTGCCGCGACAAAAACTGCTTACGTTGACACGTCAAAATTAATGAGCGAATATACAGAAGCAAAAGACATTGAAGCCAAATACAAAGCAAAATCCGAAGAGATGGGTAAAGAGTTGGAAAATGAAATTGCACGTTTTAAATCAGAAGCTTCAAGTTTTCAAAAAAACGCACAAGTAAACGGTCAAGCTTGGGCGCAACAAAAAGGCGCTGAATTGCAAAAAAGAGAACAACAACTTCAATATGCACAACAAGCAATGTCACAACAATTGCAACAAGAAAGTGGAGTAGAAATGGATTCTGTAGTTAGCAACGTCAAGAAATTCATCAAGTCTTATGGGAAAGAAAAAGGATACGCTTATATTTATGGAACTGGAGAAGCAGCAACTATTTTGTATGCGGAAGATAAATATGATATCACAAAAGACATCATCAAACTTTTGAATGAGAAATATAATTCTACTTCAAAATCAGAAGCTTCAACTGACGTAAAAGCGGATGCAAAAAAAAAATGAAACGTTAGAAAAAAAGAAATAATTCTTAAAAACATATTTTTAAAAAATGTCTTCAAGTGAAGGCATTTTTTGTTTCCAAAAAAAAGAAATTATAGCAATGAAATTCTAAAAAATGTAGTACTTTCAACTTCTAATTTAAGCCAATGCAAACCATATCAGAAGCCGCAGAATTTACTTTACGATTTATCAATCAAACGCATCGCTCGGTGTTTTTGACAGGGAAAGCCGGAACGGGTAAAACCACTCTTTTAAGAGAAATCATACAAACTACTCACAAAAACACAGTTGTTGCTGCGCCAACAGGAATTGCGGCATTAAATGCTGGTGGAGTTACAATTCATTCCATGTTTCAGTTGCCTTTTGGAGGTTTTATTCCTGATAATTCAGCACCTCATTTTTCTGATACTGTAAAATTCGAAACCAAAAACACTTTAGTTAGACACTTCAAAATGAGTGGTTTAAAGAAATCGGTAATCAGAAACATGGAGTTATTAATTATTGACGAAGTGAGTATGTTGCGCGCTGATTTATTAGATGCAATTGACTTTATGATGCAATCGGTGCGCAAAAAGAAAATGCCTTTTGGTGGTGTTCAAGTACTTTTTATTGGCGATTTATTACAATTACCACCCGTTATTAGGGATGAAGAATGGAGCACTTTAAAGAAATATTACAAGGGGAAATTCTTCTTTCATTCGCACGTAATTCAGCAAAATCCACCGTTATACATTGAATTATCAAAAATTTTCCGTCAAACGGATGATGCCTTTATTTCGATTTTAAATAACTTGAGAAACAATCAAATTTCGCAAGAAGATATTAAAAATTTAAATGAATATGTGCAACCCAATTTTGACTTGAAAGCCAATAAAGGTTACATTACATTAACCACGCACAATGCCAAAGCTGACGCAATGAATGCTCAGGCGTTGCAAGATTTGGAAGGAAAATTAGAAACGTTCAAGCCCGATGTTGTTGATGATTTTCCAGAAAAAATATATCCAATTGAGCAAAACTTGCAGTTGAAAGTTGGCGCTCAAGTGATGTTTGTGAAAAATGATCTTTCATTAGAGAAACGTTATTTCAATGGCAAAATGGGTTTCATAAAATCACTTTCAAAAGAGGAGATTTTAGTTCATTTTCCAGAAGAAAATAAAACCATAGAAGTTGAAAAATACGAATGGCAAAACATTCGCTACAAAGTCAACGAAATGACTAAGGAAATTGACGAAGAAGTTTTAGGAACATTTGTTCATTATCCTATAAAATTGGCTTGGGCAATTACCGTTCATAAAAGCCAGGGATTAACTTTTGACAAAGCTGCGCTAGATGTTTCTCAGGTTTTTCTTCCCGGACAGGCGTATGTTGCATTATCGCGATTACGCTCTTTAAAAGGATTGATATTGCTTTCTCCGTTGCGAATGAATGGCATTTCGAACGATCAAGACGTGATGGATTATTCTTTAAACAAAGCAACCGAAGAAGTTTTGGCTGTTTCATTGGAGCAAGAAACCAAGAATTTTATTCGAAATTATCTAAAAACCACTTTCGACTGGAGCGATTTGGCTCAGGAATGGCGCAACCATCAGTTTAGTTATAACGAAAAGTCGGATATTTCTGAAAAATCGAAACACGCTATTTGGGCTAAAAAACAAGCTGAATCCATCGGTGAATTATTGGAACCCTCCCGTAAATTTTTATCGCAATTGGATAAATTATTTGCGAGTGAAACCTTTGACATGACTCACATTTCCGACAGAATTCATGCCGCTTTCAATTATTTCTTTATTCCAATGGACAATGCGGTTTATGATATTTTATGGAAATTAGAAGAAGTAAAAAGAGTCAAAAAAGTAAAAGCCTATTATGAAGAATTAATGGTTTTGGAGGAATTGCAAATCAAAGTGGTTTTGCAATTAATGAAAGCGAAATTATTAGTAAACACAGTAGTTTCTGGCGCAACAATTTCCAAAGAAAACTTGATTTCTGAAGAAATTAAATCCTACAGAGCCAATAAGATCAATTCAATTCAAGCGAAATACAAAGAACTTAACATTACTCTTGTTGAAGATGATTTTGATGTGGATCGCTATGCCAATAAAAAAGTCTCAAAAACCAAAGCACCAAAGAAATCAACCACGCAAGAAACCTACCAATTGTGGCAACAAAAAAATTCCATAAAAGAAATCGCTGCCATTAGAAAGCTTACGGCACAAACTATTTACGGGCATTTTTCAAAGCTAATAGAATCGGGGCAAGTGCAGCTTCATGATGTTTTACCAGAAGATAAAATTCAAGCTTTATCCAAAGTATTTAAAGGTTTTAAAGGAGAATCTTTGGCGGAGTTAATGGAAAAATACGGCGATAAATTCACATGGAACGAAATGAGAATGTTCAAAGCGAGTATCGGGAAGTGAATCTAATTCATCCAATAAACCACCATAACGGCAGGAATAAAATAAATTACAATGGTTCTTGCGCCGTCATAATCTTTCGCTAATCGTTGACCAAAAAGCAACATCAATAGAGTAACACAAGAAAAAGTTCCGCCATAAAACGCAAAAGTTCGCCCTTCATTTACAAACAATTCAATAGCGCCCACAACACATAAAACCCCAGAAATTAGTTCCAAAACTAAAACGTGAAATAAGGCCAAAGGCACTGTGTTTTTCAAAATAGTTTTAGAAAAATGTCCCGTTAACCAAGCTACATTGTCTTTCCAATGAAATAATTTGTCGTAACCAGATTGCAAAAAAGTAATTGCTAAAAAAACCAAAACCAAAATTGAAGCTACATTATTCATAATTTGTTATTTTTTGTGAATTAAACGTGTCAGTTTTATAGATAAATCAGTCAAAATTATTTTCGCATTTCCGTTACGCTCTATGTGATACATGGCATCCGAAAGCTCTTTGAAAATATCATTTATATTGTTTCCATTTACAAAAGGAGCAAAATTCTCCAATTGGAATTTAGGCACTTTCATTTCCATATAAACTAACTTTGGCGTTTCATAGTTCAGCAGCAAAGCCTGTCGGAACATGTCAATACAAAAGTTCAAAAATTTCTTCTGCGTTTCCCTTCCCAAACCTGCAATTTGCTCGCTCCAAAGAATCAAATCTTGAATTGCGGCCGCATTTCCCTTTGCTCGAAAAGCCGCACGAACCCAAGAAACAAACCATTCTTCAAACGGCAATTCTTCGCTTTCTTCGTTCAATAAAAGCAACGCTTTATTATAATTTCCTTGCGATTGGTGCGCAATTTTATCCGCCAAACTCGCCTCAATGTTTTCTCTAAGAATCAATCCGTCGGCAATAATTTTCTCGCTCAAACCATTAAAATGCAACACCTGACACCGCGACCGAATCGTTTGAATTATATCTTCCTCGTTTTCAGAAATCAATATAAAAACCGTTTTTTCTGGTGGCTCTTCCAACAATTTCAGCAGTTTATTCGACGCCGAAATATTCATTTTTTCCCCCATCCAAACAATCACAATTTTGTAACCGCCTTCATACGATTTTAGTGCTAAAGCTTTCAAAATTTCCTGTGCATCGTCCACCCGAATTTCCCCTTGCTTATTCTGAACGCCTAAAATTTTGTACCAATCAAACAAACCGCCGTAAGGATTTTCAGCAATAAATTGTCGCCAATCTACCATAAAATCCAAACTTTTAGGCTTTGTTTTTACATCTTCTGTTGTTACAGTTGGAAAAATAAAATGCAAATCAGGATGCGAAATCGACTTGAATTTTAAGTTGCAAGATTCGTTTCCAGTGTTGTTTTCTCCATCTATATTCCCACACAAAACATACTGAGAATAGGCAATTGCCATCGCCAGAGTTCCACTTCCTTCTGGTCCCACAAACAATTGCGCATGTGGAATTCTGCCCGAAGTGGCGCTTTTTGTCAAATGATTTTTTAAATAATCTTGTCCTAAAATTTGGGAAAACAGCATAAAGCAAAGATAGGAGAAAGTTGCTAAAAAAAGGGTATTTGTAGATTCGGATAATTGGTAATTTTTTTAACCGCAAAGTTCGCAAGGGTTTACGCAAGGTTACCAAGGAAAATCAGTGAATCAGTGGCCAAAAAGCATATTCTATTTCTTAATCTGAATTTATTTTAGATTCTATTTTTCATTTGGATACTGAAATAAGTTCAGTATGATGAAACGTTATTTTGTAAAAATCTAAAATCCAACAATCCAAGTTGTCTTTTTCGCGCGAGGGATGGAAGCGGAAATCCCACGCTTTTTGGCGTGGATTGCAGCGCACAGCCCGACCCGAAGTTTACAACAAATTGCTTCGTGCCCCACAACGATATAAACGAGGGGCGCGCCCAAAAAAATAAAAGCACTATCTTTGCACCGAATTTAATAAACAATCAATAAAAAATTTCACCAATGAAAACGCTTCAAGATTTCAATTTCAAAAACAAAAAAGCCGTAATTAGAGTAGATTTTAATGTGCCATTAGACGAAAATTTCCACGTTACAGATACTACCAGAATTGAAGCGGCGAAACCTACAATCGACAAAATTATTGCTGATGGTGGGAGCGTGATTTTGATGTCGCACCTTGGAAGACCAAAAGGAATTGAGGGAAAATATTCGTTGCAACACATCGTGAAAACAGCATCGGAAATTTTGGGAACGGAAGTGCTTTTTGCTTCGAATTGTGTGGGTGAAATTGCTGAAAAAGCCGCTGAAAATTTGCAACCTGGTCAAGTTTTACTTCTTGAAAACCTTCGTTTTTATGCCGAAGAAGAAGCGGGAGATGTTGGTTTTGCAAAACAATTGGCGTCTTTGGGAGCTATTTATGTGAACGATGCTTTTGGAACGGCTCACAGAGCGCATGCATCCACAACAATTATTGCACAATTTTTTCCAGAAAATAAATGTTTCGGAGCCTTATTGGCAAAAGAAATTGAAAGCTTGAATAAGGTTTTAAAAAACAGTGAAAAACCAGTAACTGCAGTTCTTGGAGGTTCGAAAGTATCTTCAAAAATTACAGTTATCGAAAATATATTAGACAAAATTGACCACATGATTATTGGTGGTGGAATGACGTTTACTTTCGTGAAAGCGTTGGGCGGTAAAATTGGTAATTCTATTTGTGAAGACGACAAAATGGAATTGGCCTTAGAGATTTTGAAAATTGCCAAAGAAAAAGGCGTACAAATTCACATTCCTGTTGATGTTGTTGCCGCCAATGCATTTTCAAATGACGCACAAACGCAGATTGTAGATGTTAGAGAAATTCCCGACGGTTGGCAAGGTTTGGACGCGGGTCCAAAATCATTGGAAGCATTCCAAAAAGTAATTATGGAGTCGAAAACGATACTTTGGAACGGTCCTTTGGGAGTTTTTGAATTGCCAACTTTTGCCAACGGGACAATATCTTTAGGAAATTTTATAGCAGAATCAACCGCAAATGGTGCTTTTTCACTAGTTGGCGGTGGCGATTCTGTAGCTGCCGTAAAACAATTTGGATTGGAGCACAAAATGAGCTATGTTTCTACTGGTGGCGGGGCAATGCTTGAAATGTTAGAAGGTAGAATTTTACCAGGAGTTGCAGCAATCTTAGATTAAAAGACAGTTTTAACACGAAATTTTGATATTTTACATTTTATATTGGTTAGATTTGTAAAACACGTAATGAATTGAATTGTAGCATTTTGATATTAATATTTATGAGTATACGAAATAAGACCCTTAGCCTTTTATTCCTTTTATCATTAAATACCTTTGCTCAAGATCCAGTTTGGAATTTGAAAAAGGAAACTAAAAATTCTTATTTAGATTCTATAAAATCAACATTTGTTCACGATAATATTGCGGCTTGTGTTGATAGTTTGTGGATGAAAGAATTGTCGAATTTAGATTTATACAACGACCTTTCTATTGATATTAAAAATATTAATATTGACGAAAAAGTTGATTTTGAATTGCCAACGGCATTATTAAAATCAAGACTTGCGGCAATGGATGCGAAATCACCATTCAACATAGAATACAATCAAGGCCTTGAAAACATCATTAAATCTTTTCTAAAAAACAGAAAAAAATCATTCGAAAGATTGATGGCCATTTCTGAATATTATTTCCCAATGTTTGAAGAAGCAATGGCGCGTCAAAATGTGCCTTTGGAAATTAAATATTTGGCAGTTGTAGAATCAGCATTGAACCCTAAAGCGGTTTCTAGAGTTGGCGCAACAGGTCTTTGGCAATTTATGTTTCAAACCGGAAAACAATACAATTTAGATATAAATACATACGTTGACGACAGAAGCGACCCTTTAAAAGCGAGTGATGCTGCTGCATTGTACATGTCAAATATGTATAAAATTTTTGGCGACTGGGATTTGGTTTTAGCATCTTATAATTCAGGGCCTGGAAATGTTACTAAAGCAATTCGCCGTTCTGGAGGACAACAAAATTTCTGGAATATTAGAAAGTATTTACCAAAAGAAACGCAAGGTTATGTTCCTGCATTTTTGGCTACCATGTACATTTACGAATACCACAAGGAACACGGAATTGTTCCCAATCGCGCTATTATTAAGCATTTTGCGACGGATACAATTATGATAAAACAGCAAATTTCTTTCAAGCAAATTTCTGATTTATTGAATATTCCTGTTTCGCAATTGCAATTATTAAATCCGTCCTACAAAAGAGATGTAATTCCTTTTATCGCCGGCGAAAATCATTTCTTGAGATTGCCGAATGATAAAGTGGCAATTTATACTTCCAATGAAGATAAGATTTATGCTTACACACAATATGAAGCCAGCAAAAGAGAACGCCCTTACGAAAGCGGAGGAATTGCTGTTCGGGACACTTTAAATACGGATTTAGAACGGACAGTTGTTTCTAAAACTAGATTTTATAAAGTGAAGCGAGGGGATAGTTTGAGTAAAATTGCAGCAAAATTTGGCGTTGCAATGACAGACATCAAAAAATGGAATAGACTTAAAAGCAATAAAGCACCTAGAGGCAGAAATTTGAAAATTTACAGTTACGAAAGTGTTGCCGTGACTCCTAAAAAAGCAGAAGTAAAAATTGCCGAAAGCAATAAAGACACTGCTATTGTTGATGCTAATAACATTGTTTCGGATAAAAAATACAAGGAAGAACAAGTTGTTTCTTATGTAAAAACAACGAAAAAATATAAGGTTAGAAGAGGCGATAATTTAGGTTCGATTGCCGCTAAATATGATGTTTCGGTTTCGGATATTAAGGAATGGAACAACTTGAAAAATAATGCAATTTCTTCAGGGAAAACCTTGAAAATAGTTACAACCGAGAGAGTTGTTTCGATAGTTAGAAAAGAAATTAAATTGGATAAAAAACTTGTTGAAACCAAAGAGACACTTGCTTCAACTGATGTTAAATCAGATAAAAACCTAACTACCGAAGATTCAAAAACACCAGAATATTATGTAGTTCAAAAAGGAGATAACCTTGGTGATATTGCAAAAAAACATGCTGTTTCTGTTGAAGATTTAAAACAATGGAATAATTTATCAGATGTAAATGTTCAACTTGGATTTCAACTTAAAATTGCAAATGAAAGTAATAATCCAGCAGAAAAAGTTGCTGTAAAGAAAGAATATAAAACACAAGAATATGTTGTTTTGAAAGGCGATAATATTGGAAATATAGCTAAAAAATATAAAGTTTCATCGGAAGATATTAAAACATGGAACAATTTAGTTGACAATAATATCCAATTAGGAAGTACAATAATAGTTTCAAAAACGGAAATCATTATTTCTGAAAAAGCAGTAACTAAAGACAAAACAGTTTCAAAATCAACTAAAAATCAAGAGCATTATTATGTTCAAAAAGGAGATTCGCTTTATACGATCGCAAAAAAATATCCTGGAATTACGATTTCAGACATTAAAAAATGGAATGGCATTAGTAGCGAAAAACTTAAACCCGGAATGAAACTTAAAATTAACGGATAATACAATATCTTTACTTAAATTTGGACTTTAATTCATTATACAACAACAATGAATAAAGTCCATTTTTTTATTATTATTACAATTTTTCTATTTTTTTCGTGTAACAAAAGAAATACCACTACCGAAAAAACATCAGGCGAAATCAACACGATTTCGGTACTCGTCGATGATCAATTATGGAAAGGCGAAATTGGAGACAGCATCAGAAATAAATTGGCGTCATCGGTTATTGGGCTGCCTCAAGAAGAGCCGCTTTTTACTATAAATCAATATCCCATAAAGCTTTTAGAGGGATTTGTGGTAAATAGCAGAAATAGTATTGTTATTAAAAAAGAAGCCGTTAGTCGCTTTGAAATCAAAAAAAACGAATTTGCTTCACCTCAAAATGTGTTTTATATTTCGGGCAAAAGCACTTCCGAAATAATTGATACTATCGAAAAACATTCTCCGGAAATTATTCAGATAATGAGGCAAACGGAAATCACAGAAAACCAGCGCATTATTGATACTTCGCTGATTAAAAATGAGAGAATTGCCAAAAAATTCAAAATTGCTTTGCACATCCCAAAAGGATACAATTCGGTTTTAACCCGAAAGAAATTTATGTGGCTGAAAAAAGAAATCACAGGAGGAAGCAACAGCATTTTAATTTATCAAATCCCAATAAATAAAATAGAATACCATCCCAATTCGAGCGTTATTGGCAACATAATAAAAATGAGAGACTCAATTGGTAAATTATACATTCATGGTACAGAAAGGCATTCAAAAATGATTACCGAACAGGCGTATTCTCCCTATTTTTTTAACACAAAATTAGACGGGAAAATTACTTATGAAACAAAAGGGACTTGGGAAATGAAGAATGATTTTATGTCGGGGCCATTTATAAATTATGTGATATTAGATTACAATAAAGGCAGGATTATCGTTTTAGAAGGCTTTTGTTATGCGCCATCAAAGAAGAAAAGAGACTTAATGTTTGAATTGGAGTCCATCATAAAATCAGTGAAATTTCTGAAGAATAAATAGAACAACTATGGAGATTAACTGGAAAATAAAAAAATTTGACACACTTTTGGCGCCTGAATTATACCAAATTTTGCGCTTGCGATCAGAAATATTTGTGGTTGAGCAAAATTGTGTTTATCAAGATTTAGATGATAAAGATCAAAAAGCGCTGCATTTGTTCGGGGAAATAGAAGGCTCTATAGTTGCATATTGCCGCCTTTTTAAGGCTGGAGATTATTTTGATTTTGCGTCCATTGGAAGGGTCGTTGTTGCGGCAAATCTACGAGGCAAAAAGCTGGGTCACGAACTTATGAATCAAGCGATTACTAATATTCAAAAGTATTTGGGAGAACAAAACATTACGATTTCGGCTCAATTGTACTTAAAGAAATTTTATGAAAGTCACGGTTTTATACCTACTTCAGAAACGTATTTAGAAGATGATATTCCGCACATTCAAATGCAAAAACAAGCTTAGTTTTTAGTAATCAAGAGCTCTACGCGACGGTCATATTCAGAGCCTTTCCCAAGCGGAACAGTATTTCCATAGCCTTTAAAACTCATACGGTCTTTCGAAATTCTTTTAAAAACCAAGTATTTAAAAACCGATTCTGCTCTGTTGCTAGAAAGTTGTCTTTTTCTGGTTTCTCGGTCAATTGCTTCTTTTTGGAATGGAGGAATACAGCATACATGGCCTTGAATTTCAAAACATAAGTTTTTGTATTTCATTAATTCTCGAGCAATTTTATCCAATTGTAATTTGGCTTTAAACTCGAGTTTGCTGCTTCCTCTTTCGAACAATAGGTTCTCCAAATAAATATGATCGCCAACAATTTGCTTCTTTTGAATAGAATTATAAAACCCCGGAATTTCAATTTTTGGAAGTGGTTTAAGGTTTAAAACAACGTCAACTCTACGATTTTTAGAACGTTTTTCGGGTAAATTTTCAACCATATCGTCATCAATTAGAATTCGGCCTTTGCCCTCAATTGTAATGATAATTTTGTTTTTTATTCCATTACTCAATAGCATTTCCTTGATGGTATTTGCTCGGTTAGATGATAGTTTAAAGTTGTAGGCATCTTTTCCAACATCATCCGTATAACCAAAAATTTGTACAGAAGCTATTCTAGTAGAATCTGTTTTTTGAATGTACTCAACAATAGCGACCTCTTGCTTTTCATCCAAGTTGAATTTGTCGAATTCAAAATATACTGATTGCACCACTTCTTCCTGAGAATAGAGCAATCCACAAAATAATAAAGGCATAAATTTTAAAAACCGCATAATTAAATTTTTAATATAGTATTGTATTCCGAAGGATTATTCAATATTCCCGTAGCTTTTTTAATTTCAGAATTGTTTTTTGTGTAGTACAAATACAATCCTTCTTTGTATTGGTAGCGTTTTATGATTTCATCTAAAATCAGATTTTTAATTTCCTTTTGATTTTGATTCAACTGATTTTCTTCACTTTTTTGCAATGCAGAAAGCAATTGTTGGTATTCAACCGCTATTAAAGCATCTAAATTTTCTTTTTTAGCAACTGTTAATGTCTTTTTTAATGACAATTCAGTTTCAGTATCGAATGAAAACTTTTCTTTTTTTAAAAACGCTTTAAAGGCGATAAAATCTGCATCGGTGATTGTTGGAATTGTAGACCCTAAATTCGGATTTTTGTAATAATAATCGGTTACAAAATTAAAAATACCATCGTTTTTTACCAGCGCATCCGAAATAGTACTGAGTTTGGTTTCGTCCATGACAACATCGGGGAGAATTCCACCTCCATCATAAACGGTGCGTCCTTTTCGGGTTTTAAAGGCATTATAATCTGTTGAAGCAGTCCGAATTGCTTTACCATCCTTGTCCTTGTGCGAATAATCTAATGCTTGAATACAGCGACCAGAAGGGGTATAATAACGAGAAATTGTGATTTTAATTTGAGTTCCATAACACAAATCGATTGGACGTTGAACCAATCCTTTTCCAAAACTTCGACCTCCAATTATGACCGCTCGGTCTAAATCCTGTAAAGCACCCGCAACAATTTCTGAAGCAGAAGCGCTTTTTCCGTCCACAATAACTACTAGAGGAATTTCAGTATCTATTGGTTCTCGAGAAGTTTTAAAAGTAATGTTATGTTTTTCAATTTTAGATTTTGTGGTAACGATAATTTCATTTTTTGGAACAAACAAATTACAAATAGTAACCGCTTCATTTAAAAGACCTCCCGGATTTCCTCGTAAATCTAAAATAATTTTCTCAGCTCCTTCCCTTTTTAATTGTTCCAACGCTTCTTTTACCTGAGTAGCTGCTTTATTGGTAAACTGGTTGAGTACAATATATCCTGTTTTATCATCAATTTTTCCAAAAAAAGGCACCGCTTTCAAATCTACTTCCTCTAAAATTAATTGGACTGAAAGTGTTTTGCCTTGGCGATTGTATTTAATATCAACTTTAGCATTTTTTCCGCCTTTTAATAATTGACTTGCGTCGTCCTTGAAATCGGCAAGAAGAATGTCGCCAATTTGGATGATTTCGTCACCAGCTTTTAATCCAGCTTTGTCAGCGGGATAATTTTTATAAATCTCTTTTATGATTAGTTTTGCTTCTTTTCTTGTAATTACTGCTCCAATTCCTGTATATTCCCCCGTGTTGTTAATTTTGAATTTTACAACATCTTGCTCGTTAAAATAATTGGTGTACGGATCTAAATCGGCCAACATGCTTTTGATGGCTTTGTCCATTAATTCACCGGGATTGGTGTTGTCAACATAATTCATGTTAACCGCTTTAAACAAAGTCGTAAAGATTTCTATTTGTTTAGCAACTTCAAAAAAATCTTCCTTGAAGCTTGCGCCAATAAAGAGCAAACCACTAGCTATTACGGGAATTATATATCGTTTTTTAAGGAAAGAGTACATGTATTAACTTTAAATATTTATTAAAAACGAAAATACGAATTAACTTTAAATAGCAATGATAAATTATTCATAATTAATGGGCTTATGAATACGCTACGCTTTCTCGCTTTTTATTGCCGCCAAAAACTTCTCAAATAATTGAATGGTTTTTTTATTGATTTCTTCATACATCAAGTGGTCTTTGGTTTGGTATAATAGCATAAATGCATAGGGTTGTTCCAAATTATCCAATAATAAATGTTTGTTTAGGCGATAGGCTTCTCGTAATACGCGTTTGAAATAATTTCTGTCAACCGCATTTTTGAAATGTTTTTTAGAAACAGAAACACCCATTTTGACGGGCGTATTTTCACCAAAATCCCCAGCCATATACACCAAGCGCAACGGATATTTAGATACTGATTTTCCTTTCGAAAAAAGTAAATCTATCGTGGTTTTGCTTTTTAGCTTTTCTGATTTTGGATAAGTAAAATTCATTTTTGTTTTCAAATTCTCAATTGCAAAGGTACGAATGATGACGTAATAAAAAACCACGGAACGAATCCGTGGTTTTTGTATTTAATTTCAAATTTTTAAAGTGTTTCTTTCAACCATTTGTAAAATTCTTTTTGCCAAACTTGTGCGTTTTGTGGTTTCAAAACCCAGTGATTTTCTTCTGGGAAATACAAAAACCTACTTTTAATTCCTCGCAATTGCGCTGCTTGAAACGCCTCTTGCGATTGCCCAATTGGAACTCTAAAATCCATTCCGCCTTGAATAATCAAAATGGGTGCATTCCATTTATCCACATGGCTGGCGGGATTAAAATCAGTATAGGTTTTTTGAGCTATTTTGTTGTCTTTTTCCCAGTAAGCACCGCCAAAATCCCAATTGTTAAAGAATACTTCTTCGGTAGTTCCAAACATACTTTGCGTGTTAAAAACCCCATCGTGAGCTATAAAAGTCTTGAATCTGTTGTTGTGAATTCCGGCTAAATAAAACGCAGAATAACCTCCGTAACTTGCACCAACACATCCCAATCTCGTTTTGTCAACATAACTTTCTTTAGCCACATCATCAATCGCTGAAAGGTAATCGTTCATTACTTGTCCGCCCCAATCCTTGCTAATTTGTTCATTCCATTCTACGCCGTGACCTTGCATTCCTCTTCGGTTTGGTGCCACAACTATATATCCATTAGCGGCCATTAACTGAAAATTCCATCGGAAAGAATAAAATTGTGTCAACGGAGATTGTGGTCCGCCTTGGCAATATAAAAGCGTTGGATATTTTTTTGAAGCATCAAAATTTGGGGGTAAAATTACCCAAACCAACATTTTTTTTCCGTCAGTTGTGGTCACATATCTACGTTCTGTTTTGCTTAACGCCAATGTTGAGTAGGTCGCTGTATTCACATTTGATAATTGATTCCACACTTTTTTCTTTAAATCATACGAATACAATTCTGCTGCGTGGTTCATATCCGATCGCGTCATTATTATTTTATCGCCTACAATTCCAACCAATCCTGACACATCAAAATCACCATTGGTAACTTGAACAACTTGTGGCATTTTTTTTGTCAATCCTGAAAAATCAACTACAAATAATTGAAGTGTTCCATCAATTGGCGCTTGAAAATAGACATTTTTACCGTCTTTACTCCAAATAAAACTTTCTACACTTCCGTCCCAATTTGCTGTAAGGTTAATATTTGTTCCTTTGAAACTAACAACAATGTCGTTTTTATCGGCTTCGTAACCGTCACGTTTCATTTGCAACCAAGTCAAATTTCCTGTAGGAGAAAATGTTGGATTGGTATCATATCCTAAATTTTCTTCCGTTCTATTTTCTGTTTTTCCAGTTTCAAGACGGTATTCGTAAATGTCAGTATTAGTAGAAATAGCATAAGCCGTTCCTGCTTTTTTCTTGCATACGTATAAAATACTTTTGCTATCTGGCGACCAAATATAATCTTCATCGCCACCAAATGGTTTTTGAGGCGCATCGAAATTTTCGCCTTTCATAATGTCAATTCCAACTGAATTTTCAAGGTTTGCTTTATAAAAAACGTGGTTGAATTTTCCTTCGTTCCACGTGTCCCAATGGCGATAATCTAATCCGTTATAGATTTGAGCATTGGATTTATCCAAATTGGGATAGAAATCTTTTCCGTGCACTTTATCAATTTTCACTTCTTCATTATAAACTGTAAATTTTCCATCAGGAGAAATATTTTTATCCGATAAAAGCGATTTATAATCGGTAATTTCTATTGTAGCTCCTCCATTTACAGGAACTGAATAATACTTCGAGTCCGATTTATTATCTTCAACAGAAGGCGACGAAACTTTGAAAATTATGTTTTTTTCGTCCTTCGAAACCCCTAATGAAGATAGTCTTCCTAATTTCCAAAGTAATTCTGGCGACATAAAGTTTTGAGCAACAGCATTTATACTCATTGTGATTAAAGTTAAAATCAGTAATTTTTTCATGTTTAGTAGCGTTTTTTCAAGGTTTAAAAGTACTATTTTTATTCTAATAATGATAATCGAATTAATTTGTAAAATCGAATGGAGAAATCAATTTTATTTATAATTATCATAAGTTATATTTAATTACATTTGAAATAAAAAAGATGCAACTCAGTTATTGGGAAATAAAAAATTGGTTTACCAATGTAGATTACACCGTTGTTGGCAGTGGAATTGTGGGTTTGCATGCCGCTTTGAGATTGCGCGAACGGTTTCCAGAAAGCAAAATATTGGTACTCGAAAAAGGAATGTTGCCTCAAGGCGCAAGTACTAAAAACGCAGGTTTTGCCTGTTTTGGAAGCCTTTCAGAAATTATAGACGACTTAAAATCCCACACCGAAGAAGAGGTAATTCAACTCATTCAAAAACGCTGGAAAGGATTGCAATTACTGCGAAAAAGAGTTGGCGATGAAAAATTAGATTACAAACCTTTTGGCGGTTACGAACTGTTTTTGAAGGAACACGAAGCGACGTATGTTGAATGTTTGAGCAAACTTCCCTTCATCAATGAAATATTGAATCCGCTTTTTAAATTCGATGTTTTCACCAAAGAAATAGATCGTTTTGAATTTAATGGCATTCACGAAAGTGTGATTTTCAATCCGTTTGAAGGTCAAATTGACACTGGAGCGATGATGCAGGAATTGATGAAACAAGCCATTTCTAATGATATTTTGATATTGAATCAACAAATAGTAACGGCATTTAATGACAATGGAAACTATGTTGAGGTGGCTTTAGGAGATTTTAGTTTCAAGACTAAAAAACTACTTTTTGCTACAAATGGTTTTGCTGCTGAGATTACAAAAGGACAGGTAAATCCGGCTCGTGCACAAGTTTTAATTACGGAGCCCATTCCAAATTTGAATATAAAAGGCACATTTCATTTAGACAAAGGCTATTATTATTTTAGAAACATTGGCGATAGAATATTGATTGGTGGCGGACGAAATTTAGATTTTGAAGGGGAATTCACATCTGAATTTGGCGAAACAGAATTAATACAAAACAGATTGGAAAAAGTATTAAAAGAAGTAATTTTACCCAATCAAGAATTTAAAATAGAACACCGTTGGAGCGGAATTATGGGCTTGGGAATTACCAAAAATCCAATAGTTGAAGCACTTTCCGAGAATGTTTATTGTGGCGTTCGATTGGGAGGAATGGGCGTTGCGATTGGAAGTTTAATCGGAAATGAATTGGCAGATTTAATTTAAAAATAGATTTATGTTGAAGAAAATCACTCGAATTTTATTTAAAATACTAATTTGGTTTGTTGGAATATCACTTTTTTTAGTAGTTGTCTTCAAGTTTGTACCCGTCCCATTTACGCCATTAATGGTTTCAAGAGCGGTTGAAAATAAATTGGCGGGAAAAGAAATGTATTGTAACCACGATTGGGTTCCAATAGAAAAAATTTCAAAAAATTTACAAAAAGCAGTAATTGCTAGTGAAGACGGAACCTTTTTAAAACACCATGGATTCGATTTTACAGCGATGCAAAAAGCATTAAAAAACAATAAAAAAGGACGAAAAATTAAAGGCGGAAGCACCATTTCACAACAAACAGCGAAAAATATTTTCCTTTGGCAAGGGCGAAGTTATATCCGTAAAGGATTTGAAGCCTATTTTACGGTTCTAATTGAATTGGTTTGGGGCAAAGAAAGGATTATGGAAGTGTATTTAAATTCAATTGAAATGGGTAACGGAGTTTATGGTGCTCAAGCCGCAGCTGAATATTGGTACCGAAAAGATGTTTCCAATCTTACTAAAAGAGAAGCTGCTGGAATAGCTGCTATTTTGCCAAATCCCAGGAAATATAAAGCATCAAATTCTACGGTTTATATCAATAAGCGGAAAGATAAAATTGTACGGGTAATGCGGTATGTAGGGAAATTAGAGTATTAAAAATACACCCCAATAGTTTAGTTTTGGGGTGCTTTTTTCTAAATATTGAAATTTATTCCTAGAACAATGTTTCTCCCAATGTTCGGAATTCCATCTGTTTTTAATCTTGATAAATGGGCGATGTAATTTTTATTCAAAAGATTATTTCCGTTTAAATTTACATTAAAAGCTGTTTTCCCAAATTTTAAATAACCACCAATTCCAAGATTTATCAAGGCATATCCATTCGATTTTGTTTCAAATCCACTTACGTTTTTTTGATTGAATGTATTAGAAACATTGAATGTTGCAAAACCATCTTTCAACCAATTTTTAATATTAAATTCTGCCCGAAGTGTGTTATTCCAATTGTTTGCTGGGATTAACGGCAAGAAATCGTCATTTTGTTTTTTGCCTGTAACGGTTTCAAAACTACTTTCAAAATGTAGCCAATCTAAAGGATGTGGGTGAAAATGCAGTCCAATTTCACCCCCGTATAATTTGGCGTTGTTCTGTACATAATTAAAAACATCATTTCCAGCAATAACTATTCCCGAAGGATTTGTATAAATATAGTTCTTGATGTGATTGTAAAAACCATTTGCAAAAAACTCAAAATGACTGTTTTTATATTCCAAATTCAAATCTGTTTGAACATTTTGCTCTGTTTTTAATGTGCTATTCCCGATTTCGTAACGGTTCGTTCCTTCGTGAACCCCATTTGAAGTTAATTCGGCTAAATTTGGAGCTCGAAAACCAGAAGCAAAATTGAGGCGCAAAGTTAATTTTTCTGATAAATTAGTTTTGTAACCAAGCGAACCATTTATACTATTGTATTTTTTATTAATGGCTTCAAACGAACCTTCATCGCCAGATATTCCATAATTTTCACTTGAAATATTCCGATTGTCAAAACGAATTCCTGCTTGGAAAACATTCGACTTCCATTCGTAATTGGCAGTTCCAAAAACCCCAAAATCAGTTGTCGTAGCATTGGGGATTAAGAATTCAATGCCTGAATTTAAGTTGGTTTGGTGCATTCCCTGAATTCCAAAAATAGATTCCATGTTTCCGATTTTTGGCAAATGGTATTTCAAATCATAATTCAATGTTTTCAGTTTCATGTGTAAAATCGCAATATCGCTGTCTTCAAATTCACTTCTATCATTTGAAATATATCCCAAATCGATATCCAATTTAGAGTTTTTCAGAAAAACAGTAGAATTCAAACTCAATAAATGATTCAAAACGCCTTGTTTTGGATACGCTGTGTTGTAATTTGTGGTTTGTTCTGCAATACCATTTTCTGGAATCCCTAAATCCAATTTGTTGAAATTATATCTCAAAACACTCGAAAAACGGGAGTTACTATAGCCAATACCACTCTTGAAATCTTGTTCATTATATCTTGTATTTGTAACTCGGTTTCCATCTGAAATTTTATAATCTGAATGTACATTATGGCTTCCCCGAACCAAAAATTTCCAATTTTCAGTTGATGTTTTTAATCCCAAAGTGGAGTTACTTCCAAGCGTATTTGAAAATAATTTTTGACTAAAATCACCTTGAAAAGTATTGGTTTTTGCAAATTTTTCAGGGTTAAAATACAAAACGCCACCTAATGCATCAGAACCGTAAAGCAATGAAGCAGGGCCTTTGATGACTTCTACACTTTCAACTCCTGCATCATTCAATCCCAACCCGTGTTCATCACCAAATTGTTGGTTTTCCAGCCGAACACCTTGCGAATACACCAAAACACGATTCCCGCTTAAACCTCGAATTACTGGTTTTCCAATGGAAGTTCCCGTTGAAACTTGTGAAACTCCAGGAATAGTTGCCAAACCTTCTATCAAGGTTGCCGTTCCTTTTTGTTGTAATGATTTCATGCTTTCGTGCTCCACTTTCATTACGTTTTGTGATTGTAATTTATTGAAAGCGGTAGCAACTATCACTTCGTCCATTTGAAATGCCGTCGCTTCTAAAATAATATTCAATTTATTTTCGCCGTTTTGAACCGTGATTGTCTTGTTTTGAGTTCCAAATCCAAGTGTCAAAAACACAATTCTGATGTTTCCTAAAGGGATATTATTAATACTGTAATTTCCATTTTCATCCGTTGAAGAACTTTTATGTAGATCGGGAACAAATATGGCAACTCCTGTAAGAGGTTGGTTTTCTTTGTTGGTTATTGTTCCTGATATTTTATTTTGCGCATTGAGCAACGCCGAAAACCCCACGAAAAGAGTAAGTATGATTTTTTTCATTTTTATGATTTTAATGTTATAAAAGTCTAACATCGAAAGATGTTAAACACTGATTTAATTTAGATTAAACATTAAAAACGGGCGGACCACGAAGAAGATTTGAATTTTTAGGAAAGGTTTTGAATACTTCGTAATAGTGGAATCTGTTTGGATTTTCAATAGGTTGGTTTTGAGTTTTTAAAACCAGAAATACTGAATTTACTACCGCACTGAAAGAAAATTTACAAACAAAACAATGTTCAGCCGAATGATGTTGGTGTGTGATTTCATGTTTAGAAGTACTTTCATGAACACATTTTGATTCGGCAGCTTCTTTTTTAAAATGGCCATAGGAATCAAAGGATTGAAACAATATCGAAAACAATATTGCAATCACTAAAGTAAAATGGTTAAGTAGTACCTTCTTTTTCATCGCAAGCAAATTTAAAAAAGGAAATAAGAAAACTGTTTATTTTAACAAAGTTTGTGATTTGTAAAATAAACGGCTATTTTGAGTAAATAGGAATTACACCAATTTATTTGCCATTAAATATTCTGCGATTTGAATGGTATTTGTGGCAGCTCCTTTTCTTAAATTGTCAGCAACAATCCACATATTTAGTGTGTTTTCTTGACTTTCATCGCGACGAATTCTTCCCACAAAAACTTCGTCTTTTCCTTGTGCGTATATTGGCATCGGATACGTATAAGTGTCATTGTTGTCCTGAACTACAACTCCAGATGTGTGGTGCAAAATAGAACGCACTTCATTTACATCAAAATCAGAAGTAAATTCCACATTTACCGCCTCGCTATGTCCGCCAACAATTGGCACACGAACCGCAGTAGCCGTTACTTTTATGGAATTGTCACTTAATATTTTTTTAGTTTCTCGAACCAATTTCATTTCTTCTTTCGTATAACCGTTGTCTTCAAAACTGTCACATTGTGGAATTGCATTTTTGTGAATTGGATATTTATAAGCCATTTCAGCTTGAATTCCAGCATATTCATTTTCCAATTGTTGTACCGCTTTTACACCGGTTCCAGTTATGGATTGATAGGTTGAAACAATAACTCGTTTGATGTTGTATTTTTTATGTAATGGCGCTAATACCAATACCATTTGAATGGTAGAGCAATTTGGATTTGCAATAATTTTATCTTCTTTTGTCAATTCTGAAGCATTAATTTCAGGGACAATTAATTTTTTTGTTGCGTCCATTCTCCACGCCGAAGAATTGTCAATTACGGTTGTTCCTGCTGCTGCAAATTTTGGAGCCCATTCTAAAGAAGTTTCTCCACCAGCAGAAAATAAGGCAATATCAGCTTTTAAATCTACCGCCGTTTGCATTCCTACAACTTTATATTTTTTTCCTTTGAATTCCATTTCTTTACCAACCGATTTCTCTGAAGCCACAAGGATTAATTCTGTTATAGGAAAATTTCTTTCTGCTAAAACTTCAAGCATTATTTCTCCAACCATTCCGGTAGCACCAACAACTGCAATTTTCATACGAATCTAATTTTAAATTTATTTGCATTGCAAAAGTACTTAATATTAAATTCAAAACAACGCGCCTCACAAAAAATCACAAATTGTTATATTTACAACAAAAAAGAACCACGCTATTGATGTGGTTTAAGTTAGAACATATAATGCAGCGGTATTATTTTTTTAATAAATCTCTAATTTCAGTCAATAATTCTTCTTGTGTTGGTCCTTTGGGAACGACTATTTCTTCAATTTCGTTTTTCTTTTTATAGGCATTAATTGCTTTAATTACTATAAATAACACAAAAGCCACAATTACAAAATTGATTAGCGAAGACAAAAACACTCCATATTTTACGCCACCAAAAGCCACTAATTGTTCAATTTCAGAAAGTTTTGCAGTTTCTAATGCAGGTTTCAAAATAAGCGGTGTAATTACATCTTCAATCAAAGAACTTACGATTTTTCCGAAAGCGGCACCAATAACAACCCCAATCGCCAAGTCGATAACATTGCCTTTCATCGCAAAGGCTTTAAATTCTTTAAACATTCCCATATTTATGTAATTTTAAAATTATTATTCCCGATAAAAAACCCGTTTCACCCTTTGAGAAATACTTGTAAGGATTTCATAAGGAATCGTTTCCAACTTTTCTGCGATAAAACTAACCGTTGGATTTGCCCCAAATAAAATCACTTCATCACTTTCTTGACACTTCAATTCTGTAATATCAACCATCAGCATATCCATACAAATGCTACCAATAATAGTTGCTTTTTGATTGTTAATGGTTACAAATCCCACGCCATTTCCCCAATGTCTTGATATTCCATCGGCATAACCAATAGGAATTGTGGCAATTTTCGAAGTTTTTTGGGCCACAAATCTTCTTCCATAACCCACGCTCTCGCCTTTTTCAATGGTTCTGATTTGTGAAATTATGGATTTCAAAGTTCCTACATTTTCTAAAAAACGCTGTTCATTCGCATCATTCGAAACACCATACAAACCAATTCCAAGTCGAACCATATCATATTGCGCCTGAGGGAAATTACTAATTCCTGAAGTATTTAAAATATGACAAATTGGATTTATTTGTAATTCGGATTCTATTTTTGAAGATAATTTTTCAAATAAATCAATTTGCGAAAGTGCAAAATCTCGGTGTTCCAATGCGTCGCTGGTTGCCATGTGAGACAAAATACTTTTCACTTTTACATATTTATTGTCTTTCAAAACCGCAATTAAAACCGCAATATTTTCTTCTTCAAAACCCAAACGATGCATTCCAGTATCGAGTTTTATGTGAATTGGAAAGGCGTTTAAATTTTTCTTTTTCGCCAATTGCAAAAACGAATTCAATCCTTTCAAACTATAAATTTCAGGTTCCAACTGATGTTGGATAATTGCAGAAAAACTCGTGGTTTCTGGATTTAAGACCATAATTGGCATTTTAATTCCCGAATTTTTCAGCGCAATTCCTTCATCGGCGAAAGCCACGCCCAAATAATCTACGTTGTGGTGTTCTAATAGTTTGGCAATCTCAAATCCGCCATTTCCGTAGCCAAAAGCTTTCACCATAACCATCATTTTTGTGGCTGGTTTCAACTTAGATTTATAAAAATTCAAGTTGTGACTTATGGCATTTAGGTTTATTTCAAGAACGGTTTCGTGTGTTTTTTCCTCAAGTAACGCCACGATTTTTTCAAATTCAAAAACCCGTGCACCCTTTATTAATATGGTTTCCTCTCCAAAATTCAGGCTATCAAATTCAGAAATAAAAGCTTCCGTATTTTTGAAAGTACTACAATTTATAAATTTGTTTTTATATTCTGAAATCGTTTCGCCAATGCAAATTACTTTGTTGATTTTATTGGAAAGTATCAATTGTGAAACTTTGGAATACAACTCTTCATTGGTTAAACCACTTTGAAAAATATCCGAAAGAATTACGGTTTTTTTCTTGTATTGTTTTTGACTTTCAAGGAAATCCAACGCAATTTTCAAAGATTGAAAATCGGAACTATAACTGTCGTCAATTAGTGTTGAATTATGAATCCCATTTTTTACTTTCAAGCGCATTTCAACAGGAAAAAGCAATTCCATTCGATGTTCAATAGTTTCAAAATCATTCTTTAAATAAAGTAAAACCATCAAACAATGAATGGCATTTTCTATAGAAGCATCGTCTTGAAAAGGTATTTTTATGTCAAATTTAGAGCCTAAATAATGTATTTGCAATACGGTTTTGTCTAAAATTGGTTTGATTTTTATGAAAACATCGGCGGTTTCTTCTTTGCAACTCCAACAAAAAGTTTTAATTTTAGAATTTACAAATGCTTCAACAGTTTTGTTTTTATTGTAAATTAGAATTTCAGAATGGACGAAAAGCTTCAATTTTTCTTTAATTTTTTCTCCAAAATTATCAAATCCTTCATCGTGAGCCGTTCCAATATTTGTTAGAATTCCAATTGTTGGACGAATGATTTTTTCTAGCTTTTCCATTTCGTTTATCGTGGAAATTCCAGCTTCAAAAATCCCTAAATTGTGTTTTTCATTAATAGAAATCACTGATAACGGAACGCCAACTTGTGAATTATAACTTTTTGGGCTTCTAATTATCGTATAATCTGGACTTAAAAGAAAGTTCAGCCATTCTTTTACAATCGTTTTTCCATTGCTTCCGGTAATTCCAATAATTGGGAAATGATATAAATTCCGATAATAGGCGGCAAATTCTTGTAAGGCTAAAATTGAATTTTCAACCAAAAGAAAATTGGCTTTGTCTTTTAAGTTTTCAGTAATTGAGGTAACTACAAAATTCCTAACGTCTTTTTGAATTAATTCTTCAATATATATATGTCCATTGTTATTGGGCCCAACCAAGGCAAAAAACAACGTATTTACTCCATTTTGCAACGAGCGACTGTCAATTGAAATGTGGTCGATTTCAAAAGAATTTGAATTTTCAAACAATTTGGCATTGATAATCGGGGCTATATTTTGTGTGCTTAAACTCAACTAAGACGATTTGTTTTTTTTGTTTTTAGTAACCTCTTCTTTCTCCTGATTTTTCTTCATTGCATAAAAATAGGCTGCGCGACTCAAAGGTTCGTAATCTTCAGTTTCACCAAGCATCACGAGTTTGTCTCCATCGGCTTTTCTAAAACTATAATTGGCTAAATTTCCTGTTCGCGTGCAAACCGCGTGAACTTTCGTAACATATTCAGCCGTTGCCATCAGCGCTGGCATTGGTCCAAAAGGATTTCCTTTAAAATCCATATCCAAACCAGCAACAATTACTCGAATCCCTTGATTTGCCAAATCATTACAAATTTTCACGATTTCATCATCAAAAAACTGTGCTTCATCAATGCCAACCACATCACATCCTTGCGCCAATATCGCAATATTTGCGGCAGCGGGAACGGGCGTAGAGCGAATTTCATTGGAATCGTGCGAAACCACCATTTCATCGTGATATCTCGTGTCTATTGAAGGTTTGAAAATTTCCACTTTTTGCTTTGCAAATTGTGCTCTTTTCAATCGTCGGATAAGTTCCTCGGTTTTGCCCGAAAACATTGATCCGCAGATTACTTCAATCCATCCAAATTGTTCTTTATGATTTACTGTATTTTCGAGAAACATTTTTTTACTTTTCTTGCTCTTAAAATGAATAGTTTTTATTACTTTGTAACGCTAACAAATCGATATAAAAATTTTATACTTTTACGTCGTTTCAAATGTAGAAAATTTTTATCAAAGGTTACTTCTTCCTTTGCCTAAATAAAAGATCAAAGGAGATATTTTTTAACATGAACACTCTTACGTAATATAATTTTAAAGTTATGAAAAAAAAGTTGGAAGCTGATTTAATCAGTATCGCTCACCGAATTTTAAAGCTAAAAAACAAATCAGAACTCGCTCAATTGCATCAAGAAACGCAAAAATTGTATGAGAAATTGTCAGTTTTAAAATTTGTTGAAGAAAATTTTTCGGATGTCAAACCAACAATTGGTCTTTCAAAAATAGAAGAATTGGTAGCAATAGCATTCGATAAAGAAGAAATTATTGCTGAAGAGGAAGTCGTTTCGGAAGTAATCGAAGAAGAACCAATTCCAGTTTTAGAAGAAGAAATTGAGGAAACCGAGGAAATTATTGCAGAAGCGTCGGAAGAACCAACATCTGAATCTGAAGACAATATAGATTTTGAACCTCATTTTGAATTATTCAAAAAAGAAAAAGTTGAAAGTAAAAAATCTAAAAAAGGAGCCAAGCAAATTTCATTTGGCGATATGTTAGGTTTAAATTCGGAACCAATTTTTGAGCGTGTACAAAGCAGCACAGTTTCAGAAGAATCAGAAGTTGAATCAGAAGAAATTCCTGAAATTGAAGAAGCAGCAGAAGAAGTTTTTTTACCTGCTTTTGAAATGTCAGCTCCTGAAGAATCTGAAGAAATCGAAGATATTGTCGAAGAATTTGAAGTAAAGAAATCGGATTTTTCAAATGATGCTTTTTCCAAAACAATTTCATTTGGATTGAATGATAAAATTGCTTTCGAAAAACAATTATTTGGCGGAAGCAGCGAAGATTTAAACAGAGTAATTTCTCAATTAAGTACTTTTGATACTTTTGATGAAGCCGAAAATTTCATCGAAGATATGGTAAAACCAGATTATAATAATTGGGAAGGAAAAGACGATTATGTTGCCCGTTTTATGGAAATCGTAGAGAAGAAATTCGCCTAAATTTTTCATTTCAAATTAATGGAACAAAGCCCATCAGAAATTTGAAAAAGTCAACACAGATTTTACAAATTTACACAAACTTGCGGGAAAAAAATCAGCGCTTTAAGACATTAAACCAAAGCGTCTAAATTTATTTTAAATATGTCAAAATTATATATCGTTCCCACGCCTATTGGAAATCTCGAAGACATGACCATTCGTGCGATTCGAATTCTCAAAGAAGTCGATTTGATTTTGGCGGAAGACACCAGAACGAGTGGGAAATTGCTAAAACATTTTGATATTGGCACGCACATGCACAGCCATCACATGCACAACGAGCACAAAACAATTGAGAACTTAATTTCAAGATTGAAAGCTGGCGAAACCATTGCATTGATTTCCGATGCAGGAACACCAGCGATTTCTGACCCAGGATTTCTATTGACTCGCGCTTGCGTTGAACACGGAATTACGGTTGAATGTTTGCCTGGCGCAACAGCATTTGTACCTGCATTAGTAAATAGCGGATTGCCAAATGACAAATTTGTATTTGAAGGATTTTTGCCTGACAAGAAAGGAAAACAAACCCGATATTTAGCGTTAGCCGAAGAAACAAGAACGATGATTTTGTATGTTTCACCTCATAAATTAGTAAAAACCTTAACGGAATTTATCACTTATTTTGGTGAAGACCGACCAATTTGCGTTTCTCGAGAATTGTCAAAATTACACGAGGAAAACATTCGGGGAACTGTTCGAGAAGTGCTAACTCATTTCGAAAACAAACCACCAAAAGGGGAAATTGTGGTCATTGTGGGAGGGAAACCAACGAAATAATTACATATAAAGTTAAATAAATTAGTAACCATTCAAAATCAATTTATATGCGCTGGACTTTAAAACCACAACCCGATTCTCAAAAAGTTGCCCATTTGGCGCAAGCCTTAAATGTCGAAGAATTTGTTGCCACACTTTTAGTGCAACGCGGCATTGAAACTTTCGAAGAAGCCAGAGATTTTTTTCGACCTAAATTAGAACATTTGCACAATCCGTATCTGATGAAAGACATGGATAAAGCCGTTGCAAGAATTGAATTGGCGATTGCAAATCAAGAAAAAATTCTCGTTTTTGGCGATTATGATGTCGATGGAACAACAGCAGTTTCATTGGTTTCATCCTATTTAAAAACCTATTATTCCAATGTTGCTACGTATATTCCAGACCGTTATGACGAAGGATATGGAATTTCTTTCAAGGGAATTGACTTTGCCGATGACAATGAATTTTCATTAATTATTGCTTTAGATTGTGGCATAAAATCTATAGATCACGTGGCTTATGCCAAAGAACGAAACATCGATTTTATCATTTGCGATCACCACCGACCAGGAGAATTTTTGCCAGATGCAGTAGCGGTTTTAGATCCAAAAAGAGACGATTGTTCCTATCCGTATGACGAATTATGTGGTTGTGGAATTGGCTTCAAGTTGATTCAAGCATTGGGTGAAAACAGAAATCAAACCATTGAAGATTTAACGCCCTATCTCGATTTGGTGGCGACTGCAATTGCTGCAGATATTGTTCCGATGACAGGAGAAAATAGGGTTTTAGCACATTTTGGATTGCAAGTCATCAACTCAGATCCGCGACCAGGAATTAAGGCTTTGATCCATCAAATAAAAAAACAAATACTCGATATTACCGATGTTGTATTTATAATTGCACCTAGAATTAACGCCGCAGGAAGAATAAAACACGGCAATCACGCAGTTGAATTATTATCGGAATTTGATTTTGAACAAGCACAACAATTTGCTTCAGAAATTGAAAAATACAATTCCGACCGAAAAGAATTGGACAAACAAATCACAATTGAAGCGCTTTCGCAAATAGTCGAAAATGAGGAAATTGTTGGCTTTACAACGGTTGTTTATCAAGAAAATTGGCATAAAGGAGTAATCGGAATTGTGGCTTCCCGATTGATAGAAACGTATTATCGACCAACATTGGTTTTTACGAAAAGCGGAGATAAATTAGCGGCTTCGGCACGTTCTGTAAAAGGATTTGATGTTTACAATGCCTTGGAAGCGTGTGCGGAACATTTGGAGCAATTTGGTGGTCACATGTATGCTGCCGGAATGACATTAAAGGAAGAAAACTACCCCGATTTCAAAAAAGCATTTGAAAAAGTAGTGTCAGAAACCATTCATCCTGATATGTTATTGCCTGAAATATCCATTGATGCAGAACTTGATTTTACAGAAATTACACCCAAATTAATTCGGATTTTGAAACAGTTTGAACCTTTTGGACCTTTAAATATGACGCCAATTTTTATTTCAAAAAATGTAAATGACACGGGTTATCCTAAAAAAATGGGTGCAGACGAATCCCATTTAAAACTATTTGTTAAGCAAAATGATTCAGACGGAATTGCGGCAATTGGTTTTGGTTTGGGAAATAAAATCAATTTGGTTACCGATAAAAAACCCTTTGATGCAGTATATTGTTTGGATGAAAATGAGTGGAATGGAAAAGTTTCCATTCAATTAAGATTGAGAGATATTAAATAATCGTTTATAAGAATATGAAGAAGAATGATCCTTATGCAGCCTTGCGTTACAAAGAATTTAATATTTTTTTGTTGCTTCGGTTTGTTATGGTTTTTGGATGGTCGATGCAATTCATCGTTATCGAATGGGAAGTTTATAGCTTAACAAAAAGTGCGCTTTCACTCGGAATTGTTGGTTTAATGGAAGTGGTTCCTGCAATTTCGATGGCTTTATTTGCAGGTCATATTGTAGATCAAAATGAGAAAAAAGGATTGTTGTTGAAATGCATTTTAGGTTTTTTAGTAATTAGCTTCGGATTATTTCTATTGACTTGGCCGCCTTTCAAAAGCAACTATTCTTCCAAAGTTATCTTATATTCGATTTACTTTTTAGTATTTCTTGGCGGATTGGTTCGTGCTTTTTTAGGACCAACAATATTCTCGCTTTTATCATTAATTGTACCCAAAAAAGCCTATTCAAATGCTGCGACTTGGAGCAGTTCTGTTTGGCAAATAAGTTCTGTTTTAGGACCTGCAGTTGCGGGTTTTTCAATAACTTTAATTGGTGTTCATTGGTCAATGTGTTCCGTTTTAGGATGTTCTGTTTTGGCATTAATAGCTTTAAGCCAAATTAGTACAAAACCAATTCTAAATCCTAAAATTGGCGAACCAATTATGCAAAGTTTGAAAGAAGGAGTAAAATTTGTTTACAATAACAAAACCATTTTAGGGGCTTTATCTTTAGATATGACGGCGGTACTTTTTGGTGGAGCAGTGGCGCTTTTGCCAATTTATGCTCAAGATATTTTGAAAGTTGGCCCTGACGGATTTGGGGTTTTACGTGCCGCACCTGCTTTAGGAGCATTTATAATTATGTTTATTTCGGCGTATGTTCCTTTGAATAAAAATGCAGGAATGAAGTTGTTGTTTTCGATTTTTGCTTTTGGAATTTGCATTATTGTTTTCGGAGTTTCGACTATTTTTTGGCTTTCGGTAATGGCATTGTTTTTAAGTGGAGTTGTAGATGGAATTTCGGTTGTAATTCGCCAAACGATTTTACAATTAAAAACCCCTGATCACATGCGAGGACGTGTTGCAGCAGTGAATTCTATTTTTGTAGGATCTTCCAATGAACTTGGTGCTTTTGAAAGTGGTTTGACTGCAAAATTAATGGGAACAGTAACTTCTGTAGTTTTTGGGGGAACGATGACGCTAATTATTGTGTTGTTCACAGGTTTCGCATCACCAACATTTAGAAAATTAGACTTGCAAAAAGACATTGATGAACACGAGAATTAAATTTATTTTTCAAACTTCTTAATCTCAAAGTTTTCGCCATCAAAAACGCCATACGTAAAATAGCCAATCCAATCGCCTAAATTCACATATTCCGCATTT
>CAMCDQ010000005.1 GCA_945873505.1 Chitinophaga pinensis | reverse complement strand
TATGCTCGAAAAATTGCCTTAAAAGCAAAGTCTTCTAAGAAAACATTAGTAAACGAAATTATGGTCAAAGAGGTAGTTACTGTAAAACCTTCGGATAGTTTAGATTATTGTATGGAATTAATGAATACTAAAAGAGTAAGGCATTTGCCAGTGTCCGAAAACGGAATTATTATTGGCATTATTTCAATAAGCGACGTTGTAAAAGCAATAATCGAAGTGCAAAAAGAAATTATTAAACATTTAGATTCTTATATTTCTCAATAAATCATTTTAAAAATAGGTAAAATAATAAAGTCGCAACATAGCGACTTTTTATTTAAATATTAAAGGATAAAACTTTAAAAAAAGGTGCTTTTTAAACTAAGACTTCTATCTTTGTCAGATAGTTTTAAATTAAAATGATGGACAAAAATAGTAAAAGAATAGAAGCGTTATTATACCACGCCAAACCCACTCCCGGAAAAATCCAAGTAGTTCCTACAAAAAAATATGCAACACAAAGAGACTTGTCATTAGCCTATTCTCCTGGAGTTGCTGAACCTTGTTTGGAAATAGCTAAAGATAGTAACAATGTATATAAATATACCGCAAAAGGGAATTTAGTAGCAGTAATAACCAACGGAACCGCTGTATTAGGATTAGGGGATATTGGACCAGAAGCATCAAAACCAGTGATGGAAGGGAAAGCGCTGTTGTTTAAAATTTTCGCAGATATTGATGTTTTCGATATCGAAATTGGAACCAAAGACATTGATGCTTTTATTGAAACTGTAAAAAACATTGCTCCTACTTTTGGAGGAATTAACTTAGAAGATATAAAAGCTCCAGAGTCTTTTGAGATTGAAAGACGATTGGTTGAAGAGTTGAATATTCCTGTAATGCATGATGACCAACACGGAACCGCAATCATATCCTCAGCCGCTTTATTGAATGCTTTAGAATTGGCAGATAAGAAAGCTCAAGATTTGAAGATGGTGGTTTCTGGAGCAGGTTCGGCTGCCTTAGCTTGTGCTGATTTATATGTGTTATTAGGAGTAAAACCTAAGAACATCTTTATGTTCAATAGCAAAGGATTGTTAACTAAAGACAATTCTTCGTTATCTCCAATGCAATTAAAATATGCCAGAGAAGGAAAATCTATTTTATTAGAAGAAGCTCTTATTGGAGCTGATTTATTTTTAGGGTTATCCTCAGGAAATTTATTAACACCAAAGATGTTGTTAGGAATGGCAAATAATCCTATAGTATTTGCAATGGCTAATCCAGATCCTGAAATTGCATACGATTTAGCCGTTGCAACACGTAAAGATATAATTATGGCAACTGGGCGTTCTGATCATCCAAATCAAGTGAACAACGTACTTGGATTTCCGTATATTTTTAGAGGCGCATTAGATGTTCGGGCAACAAAAATTAATGAAGCTATGAAAATGGCGGCTGTAAAAGCATTGGCTGCCTTAGCAAAAGAATCGGTTCCAGAGCAAGTGAATATTGCTTATGGCGAAACAAAATTAATTTTTGGACGGGATTATATTATTCCAAAGCCATTTGACCCACGACTGATTTTTACCGTTGCGCCAGCAGTTGCTAGAGCTGCAATGGAATCGGGAGTTGCGTTGCTTCCTATTTTGGATTGGCAAAAATATGAAGAGGAATTATTAGACCGATTAGGATCTGACAATAAAATGGTGCGCCTTTTGGCAAATAGAGCAAAATCTGAACCAAAACGAGTTGTATTTGCAGAAGCAGATCATCTTGATGTTTTGAAAGCAGCGCAAATTGCCTTTGATGACAAAATTGCTTTTCCAATTTTATTGGGAAATAAAGAAATCATTTTAGAATTAAAAGCAGAAATTGGTTTTGATGCCGATATTCCAATATTTGATCCAAAAACTAAATGCGAGGATAAAAGAAGAAATCATTATGCTGAAATTTTTTGGAAATCGAGACAACGACGAGGAATTTCACTTTTAGACGCTCAAAAATGGATGCGAGAACGCAATTATTTTGCTGCAATGATGATCAATGAAGGTGATGCAGACGCAATGGTTTCAGGATATTCACGAAGTTATCCATCGGTTGTAAAGCCAATTTTGCAATTAATTGATAAAGCACCAGGGATTTCATTGGTGGCAACTACCAATATGATGATGACCAATCGTGGCCCAATGTTTTTATCGGATACTGCTATAAATCCAAATCCATCTGCCGATGATTTAGCAAAAATTGCTTTGATGACTGCAAAAACAGTTCGTATGTTTGGTTTGGAACCTATTATCGCAATGATTTCTTATTCCAATTTTGGTTCTTCAACAAATGAAAGTGCGAGTAAAGTTAGAGCAGCAGTTAAGTTTTTACATGAAAATCATCCTGAATTACAAGTTGATGGAGAACTTCAAGCCGATTTTGCATTGAATCCAGAAATGCTTAAAGATAAATTCCCATTCTCTAAACTTGCAGGAAAAAAAGTAAATACTTTAATTTTTCCCAATTTAGAATCGGCAAATATTACTTATAAATTATTGAAAGAATTATACAAAGTTGATTCTATAGGTCCAATAATGTTGGGAATGGACAAGCCGGTTCATATATTTCAACTAGGCGCAAGTGTTGAGGAAATGGTAAATATGGTAGCCGTTGCTGTTGTTGATGCTCAGGAAAAAGACAAAAGAAACAAAACAAAATAATTGTTTCCAAAAAACACCATTTATATATAATGATTAAGAATATTTTCAATTGAAGATTTTTCTTATATTTGAAAATTACTTAATAAAAATGATAGCACACTTACAAGGCAAATTAGTAGAAAAAACCCCAACAGAAGTCATTATTGATTGCAATGGAGTAGGATATCACATCAATATTTCTTTGCATACCTATTCCTTACTTCCCGCTTCGGACTCAATAAAATTGTTCACTTATCTACAAATTAAAGAGGATTCGCATACGCTTTTTGGATTTGTAGAAAAATCGGAACGTGAAATTTTTAAAATGTTACTTTCTGTTTCTGGAATAGGCGCAAGTATTGCTCGAACAATGCTTTCTTCTATAGAGCCAAAACAAATTATTAATGCAATTGCAAGTGCAGATGTTGTTACAATTCAATCAATAAAAGGAATTGGAAGCAAAACAGCACAAAGAGTAATATTGGATTTAAAAGACAAAGTGTTAAAATTGTATGATTTAGACGAAGTTTCTATGAGTCAAAGCAATACAAACAAAGATGAAGCGTTATCTGCTTTGGAGGTTTTGGGTTTTATTAGAAAATCTGCCGAGCGAGTGGTGGAAAAAATTATTAAAGAGAATCCGGATGCTTCAGTGGAAAACATCATAAAATTTGCCTTAAAAAACTTATAATACTTGAAAACATTTTACATAAAGTACATAAATTCCTTGATTAAAATAAGTATTTTCTTACTTGTTTTACTTTTTGATTTTACACTACAAGCTCAGGTTGATGAAGAGGTTCAAGATTCAACAAAAACGGGATATTCTACTGGTCAAATTGGTATTCCAAATCCACCAAGCGTTGTTGATTTATATGTTTATGATCCTATAACAGACCGTTACGTTTTTACAAGTTCGGTAAGTGGATTTTCAGTTAATTATCCAGTAATTCTTACTCCAAAAGAATATGATGCTATGATTTTGAGAGAATCTATGCATGCCTATTATAAGAAAAAATTAGACGCTATTGACGGAAAAAAAGAAGGAAGCGAAGCTGCTAAAAAAGATTTACTACCAAGATATTATGTGAACAATAGTTTTTTCGAAACCATTTTTGGCGGGAATACAATTGATGTAAAACCCACGGGTTCGGTTGAAATGGATTTGGGAGTTCGGTATACAAAACAAGACAATCCTTCCTTTTCTCCAAGAAATAGATCGAGTACCACTTTTGATTTTAATCAAAGGATAAGTATGAGTTTGATGGGAAAAGTAGGAACGAGATTGAACGTAAGTGCCAATTATGATACACAGTCAACATTTGCTTTTCAAAACCTTATCAAATTAGAATACAATCCCGATTTGAATGCCAATGAAGACGATATCATCCAAAAAATTGAAGTCGGAAATGTAAGCATGCCTTTGAATACCTCCTTAATTCGTGGTGCTCAAAGTTTATTTGGAGTAAAAGCACAACTTCAATTTGGTAAAACTACAGTTACGGGCGTTTTTTCTGAACAGAAATCCCAAACGAAATCTGTTACCGCTCAGGGTGGCGGAACCATTCAGGAATTTGAATTATTTGCTTTAGATTATGATGCTGACAGACACTTTTTCTTATCTCAATATTTCAGAAATAAATATGATAAATCCCTAAAAAACTATCCTTACGTGGACAGTCGGGTACAAATTACCCGTGTTGAAGTTTGGATAACCAACCGACAAAATCGCGTTACGACAACCAATAATAATTTAAGAAATATTGTTGCGCTTCAGGATTTAGGGGAAAGTACATTGACCGGATTAAATGATAATGAAATTGTAGTTGTAAATCCAACTACGGGATTTTTTATAGGGGCAACAGATGCGCCTTCTGATAATAAAAATAACAAATATAACCCTGCATTGATTGATAATGGCGGTTTGTTAAACGGAAACATTAGAGAAATTGTTACTGCAAGTTATGGATTTACAGGAATTACAGTAAGTGAGGGACAGGATTATTCCAAATTAGAAAATGCTAGAAAATTAAACACTTCAGAATTTATATTTCATCCACAATTGGGATACATTTCGTTGCAACAAAAATTAGCTAATGATGAAGTTTTGGCGGTGGCGTATCAATATACCATTGGAGACGTTGTTTATCAAGTCGGGGAATTTGGTACAGACGGTGTTCAAGCTACTGAAACGGGCGGTTCAACCCCAGGAAATACGCAGCCAACAACCGTTTCTACTCAAAGTTTGATATTGAAAATGTTGAAAAGTAATTTAACGAGTGTAGAAAATCCAACGACACGCGTAACTACGCCAATATGGAACTTGATGATGAAAAATATTTATCAAATTCCAGGGGCTTTTCAGCTGCAACAAGCCGATTTTAAATTCAATATTCTTTACACCGATCCATCACCCTTGAATTATATCAATATTGTTGCGCCACTTCCTCAGCCTCAGGATTTAGTTAGTTCAACACCTTTATTGAAAGTTTTCAATGTTGATAAATTAAATTACAATAATGATCCTCAAGCAGGAGGAGACGGTTTTTTTGATTTTATTCCTGGTATTACGGTAGATGCTCAAAATGGTAGAATTATTTTTACAACGGTAGAACCTTTTGGAAAACATTTATTTGAAAAATTAAGAAATAATAGTACCGAAGAATATAATGTTGGAAATTATAATGCCAATCAAACGAAATATGTTTACAGAAACATGTATCGCAAAACACAAGCAACGGCATTACAAGAGAGCGATAAAAACAAATTCCAATTAAAAGGAAAGTTTAAATCTACAGGTGGCGAGGGAATTCCAATTGGTGCATTCAATGTTCCTAGGGGTTCTGTTGTTGTAACTGCTGGCGGACGCGTTTTAGTTGAAGGCGTAGATTACAGTGTGAATTATCAGTTGGGGCGGGTTCAGATTTTAGATGCGTCGCTTCAAGCATCCAATACTCCAATCCAAGTTTCATTAGAAAACAATGCTGTTTTTGGTCAACAAACCCGAAGATTTATGGGTTTCAATGTAGAACATAAAATTTCTGAAAAGTTTTTAGTTGGTGCAACATTCTTAAAAATGACAGAAAAACCGTTTACTCAAAAATCGAGTTACGGACAAGAATCGGTGAACAATACTATTTTCGGATTCAATACTAATTTTTCTACTGAAGTTCCATTTTTTACTCGTTTAGTAAATAAATTGCCCAATGTAGATACGGATGTTGTTTCTAATTTATCATTTAGAGGGGAAATTGCTTTCTTAAAACCAGACACTCCAAAAGCAGATAAATTTCAGGGAGAAGCAACAATTTATGTTGATGATTTTGAAGGTTCACAAACTTCAATTGACATGCGAGCGCCTTATTCTTGGAGTTTATCATCAACACCAGATAAATCAACTGTAAGTTCGTATGATTTTAATGCTACCGCTTCTGATTTAAGTTACGGATACAAAAGAGCTAAATTATCTTGGTACAGTATTGACCCAACTTTTTATGCCACGCGACCTTCTGGACTATCTGTCCAAGATATTTCGTTTAATTCCACGAGACGAATTTACAGTGAGGAATTATATCCGGCAACGGATATTGCTATAGGACAAACCCAAGTAGTGAACACATTAGATTTATCCTATTACCCAAAAGAAAGAGGGTCTTACAATTACAATCCTGCAGCTGCTTCTAACAATGTATTGCCAAATCCGCAAAGTAATTTTGGGGGAATTATGCGTTCGTTAAATTCTACAAATTTTGAACAAAGTAACGTTGAATATTTACAATTTTGGATTTTGGATCCTTATTATGACCCAGGAAATGTGGCGAGTCAAACAGCAGCAACCAATACAGGAAGAATTTATTTTAATTTAGGTTCTATTTCTGAAGACGCTTTAAAAGACGGAAGAAAGCAGTTTGAAAACGGACTTGGACCTGACCAGATATTGGTAACTCCACAGCCAATTTGGGGAAATGTCCCAGCATCACAATCATTGATATATGCGTTTGATACCAATGCCGCGAATAGAGCCAATCAAGATATCGGGTTAGATGGTTTGAGCAATAATGATGAAGCTGCAAAATTTCCTTTATTTTCTGGCGAACAAGATCCGTCGTCTGATGACTATGAATATTATTTGGCTGCAGAAGGTTCGGTTCAAGAGCGGTATAAAAATTATAACGGAACACAAGGAAATTCGCCTGTCGAAGTTACAGATGCCAACAGAGGTTCTTCTACAGTTCCAGATGTTGAAGACATTAACAGAGACAATACCATGAATACAATTAATGCTTATTACGAATACAGCATTGATTTACATAGAAACATGACAATTGGTGTGGATCGATATGTAACTGATATTAGAGAAACCGATGCGGCAAATTTACCTCCTGGGGCAAATGCTACAAAAGCAAGATGGATTCAATTTAAAATTCCAGTTTCACAACCAGAAAACACTATTGGAGGAATCACTGATTTCAGATCAATTGGGTATATGCGTATGTTTATGACGGGTTTCTCAGATGATTTGACAGTTCGTTTTGGAGCATTGGATTTGGTGAGAGGCGAATGGAGACGCTATACGAATACATTGGATGCAACCGATTCTAACCCAACGGACGACAATACTGATTTTGATGTACTAGCTGTAAATATCCAAGAAAATGGCAATAGAAGTCCAATTCGTTATGTGTCGCCTCCAGGAGTAGTTCGCGAACAATTGTACAATAACAACACCGTTATCAATCAAAACGAACAAGCATTAGCAATGAGAGCTTCGGGAGATGGATTGCAACCAGGAGATTCAAGAGCGGTCTTCAAAAATGTTAGCGTTGATATGCGCCAGTTTAAAAACCTAAAAATGTTTTTACACGCAGAAGCTCTTCCTGCACCATCTGACCCAACACCACTTCAAAATGACGAGATGGTGGGTTTTATCCGTTTTGGAAATGATTTTACTCAAAACTTTTACCAAGTTGAAATCCCGTTAAAAGTTACCGCTGAAGGGACAACAACAGCAGAAACTATTTGGCCAGATGTAAATGAAATCAATTTACCGTTGTCCTTATTAACGCAGTTGAAAATATTGGCAATGGGAAGTGGAGCGCCGGCAGAAGACATCAATGGAATTCGATACATTGATGATGACGTTTTAGATCCTTCGTTAGCTACTAATACAAGTAGAGGAAAATTGAGATTAGGGATTCGAGGAAATCCTAATTTTGGATTGGTTCGTACCTTAATGGTTGGAATAAAAAGCAAATCAACAAATACTAGTGGTATCCGGGGTGAAGTTTGGTTCAATGAACTTCGTTTGTCTGATATGGACAACAAAGGAGGGATGGCAGCTGTCGTTAATTTAGATGCCAATTTAGCCGATTTAGCAACAGTTTCAGCAACAGGAAAGAAAAGTACAGCAGGTTTTGGCTCATTGGAACAAGGTCCAAACGAAAGAAGTCGAGAAGATATTTTTCAATATAACTTTGTTTCTAACATAAGTTTAGGAAAATTATTGCCAAAAAAATGGGGGATTAATTTGCCTTTCAATTATGCAGTAGGAGAGGAAATCATTACTCCAGAATACGATCCATTCAATCAAGATATTAAATTACAGCAACTGATTGATATTACAACTAATCAAGCTGAAAAAGACAACATCAGAGATCGAGCAATTGATTATACAAAACGTAGAAGTATCAATTTTATTGGAGTTAAAAAAGAAAGGGGTGAAAAGCAAAAGCCACATTTTTATGACCCTGAAAACTTAACATTATCCTATTCCTATAATGAAGTAGAGCGCCATGATTTTGAAATTGAAAGCTATATCGATAAGCAAGTGAACACCACTGTTGACTATGCCTATACATTCCAAGCAAAGCCATTTGAGCCTTTCAAGAAAACTAAAATTTTTAAGAAAAGTGATTATTGGAAACTGTTGAGCGATTTTAATTTTAATTATTTGCCATCTAATATTTCATTTAGTTCTAATATTATCAGACAATATAACCGTCAAGAATTCCGTCAAGTGGAAGTTGCTGGAATTGGATTAGACCCTTTGTACCGAAGAAATTTCTTGTTCAATTACCAATATGGATTCAATTATAATTTGACAAAAGCATTGAAATTGAATTTCACAGCATCGTCAAATAATATTGTTAGAAACTATTTAGATGAAAATAATGTTCCTGATAATACAGTTACAATTTGGGACGATTATTGGAATATTGGAGATCCAAATCAACACACACAGCAATTGACAGTTAATTATGATTTGCCAATTAATAAAATCCCATTGTTTAGTTTTGTAAAATCTGCTTATTCTTATACTGGAAATTACAGTTGGCAAAAAGCATCAGCAGCACTTTCGTCTGTTGAAGCGTTAGATGGAACATTTTATAATTTAGGAAATACGATTCAAAATTCAGCTTCACACAAACTGAATACATCATTTAATATGGATGCTTTTTATAAATATATTGGATTGTCAAAAAGAGCCAAAGCAGCTCCAAAACCCTCTCCAAAAGTAGCTCCAAAACCAGGTCAAAAAGTGGTAAATACGCAACCGCAACAAAACACGACAGAAGGAAATATTTTTGTTGAAGGTATAAGAGGTGTTTTAACAAGCGTAAAAAATATCCAAATAAATTACACCGAAAACAGAGGGACTGCTTTGCCAGGATATTTACCTAGATTAGGATTTTTAGGAACTTCAAAACCAACTTTAGGCTTCGTTTTTGGTTCTCAAGATGATGTTCGTTTTGAAGCTGCAAAAAATGGATGGTTAACAAATTACCCTGAATTCAATCAGAATTTTACGCAAGTAACAAATAAGTCATTGAACCTTACAGCAAATATAGATTTGTTTCCAGATTTTAAAATCGATTTAATAGCTGACAGAACCTATGCCGAAAATTTCTCGGAGCAATTTGACGTTTCTGCTGGGATATATAATTCAAGATCACCTTACAACACTGGTAATTTTGCAATCTCAACGATAATGCTTAAAACAGCTTTTAAAAGCAGTGATATTAATGAATCTTCTGCATTCGATGATTTTAGAGGTAACAGAATTATTGTAGCAAATCGTTTGGCCGAAAAATATTATAATTCAACTAGTTTTCCTTTAGATTCCGAAGGATATCCAGTAGGTTTTGGAAAAAATAGTCAAGCCGTTTTATTGCCTTCATTTCTTGCTGCTTACACCGGATTGGTTAGTGATAAAATTGGGCATTCTGCTTCAGGAATTTCACTTTCGGCATTCAAGGAGTTTCCAATTCCAAACTGGACTGCAAAATATAGTGGTTTGATGAAATATACTTTTTTCAAAGAAAAATTCAAAAGATTCTCATTACAACACAGTTACAGAGCATCATACACTATCAATTCCTTTAGATCTAATTTAGACTACAATCTAAATCCAAACGGAGTTGATGCAGGAGGAAATTTCTTGAATAAAACAATTATTGCAAATATCAATTTAGTAGAACAATTCAATCCTTTAATTAGAATGGATTTTGAACTTAAAAATTCAATGAAGTTCTTGGCAGAGATGAAAAAAGACAGAGCGCTTTCAATGAGTTTTGACAACAATTTATTAACAGAAGCCAAAGGCATTGAATATATTGTTGGTATGGGTTATCGTTTTAAAGACGTTGCATTTACATCAAAATTTGCTGATAATGCAACCGGAATTATAAAAGGAGATATCAATATTAAGGCCGATTTCTCTTATAGAAATAATCAAACAATTGTTAGGTATTTAGATTACGATAATAATCAACTAGCAGGCGGACAGAATATTTGGTCTGTAAAATTGACTGCAGATTATTCTTTGAGTAAAAATTTAACAACAATTTTCTATTACGACCATTCTTTTTCAAAAGCGGTGATATCAACCTCATTTCCAATGACAAATATTAGAGCTGGATTTACCTTGAGATATAATTTTGGAAATTAACACTAAAAACGGTGATAATAAAATAGGAAATAATACATTTACAAACAAATAAAACTAACACTAATAAAAAATTAAAATGAACATTCCTGCGAATTTAAAATACACAAAAGACCACGAGTGGGTAAGTATTGAAGGAGAAATTGCAACTGTTGGAATCACAGATTTCGCTCAAAAAGAATTGGGAGACATTGTGTATGTTGAGGTAGAAACTTTAGATCAAACACTTGAAAAGGATGCCGTTTTTGGAACAGTTGAAGCCGTGAAAACAGTTTCAGATTTATTCCTTCCTTTATCAGGAGAAGTGATTGAATTTAACGATGACTTAGAATCAACCCCAGAAACTGTAAATGCGGATCCTTATGGGAAAGGCTGGATGGTAAAAGTTAAATTTTCGGATCCTTCTCAAATAGAGCAATTGCTTTCAAGCGAAGAGTATAAAACGCTTATTGGTGCATAAAAATACATACTTATCGGCCGCTTTGCTTTGGACTTTTTCCATTTTAATATTGTGTTTGGCATCTTTTAATAATTTGCCAGATGTAGCATTAAAAAATGTCGATAAATATGTGCATTTTATATTTCATTTTGTATTTGTAACCTTATGGTTTATGTATTATAATTGTAAAAACCCGAAAAACAATATTAAATCAATCCTAGTTATATTTATAGTTTCTATTTTCTTCGGCATACTAATTGAAATTGCTCAGCAAGATTTTACTACAACTAGGAAAGGCGATATTTCAGATGTTTTTGCAAATACAACTGGAGCTTTTACTGCTTTGACAATTATTTTGACTTATATTTTTATTATTAAACCAAAATTAAAACTAAAGTAATTATAAAGGTATATTTGAAAGGCCCCTTAAAAGACGAATATGAATATTAATGATTACTTAGATTCAACCTACTTAAAAACAGCTGAACAAGCCGGAATAAGTGAAAATGAAAATATTAAAACAGTCGTCAATTGTGTTCAAGAAGCAATTGACGAGCGTTTTAAATTGGTAATGATTCGTCCAGAAATGGTTTCCTTGGTCAAAAAAATGATCATCAAACAAAATTCTAAATTAGACATTGGAACCGTTATAGATTTTCCTAAAGGAGCCTCAGTTTTGAGTAAAAAATTAAAGGAAGCCAATCAAGCAATTCTTGATGGAACCGATGACCTAGACTTTGTTTGTAATTACGAAGCTTTTAAAAAGGGTAAGATTAATTTAGTAAAAGAAGAAATCTTAAAATGCACCCAACTCGGAATTAAAAATCACAAAGTTGTAAAGTGGATAATTGAAGTTGCCGCCCTAAACAATCAACAGATAATTCAATTATCAGCATTGATTAAAAACGTAGTGATTTCAAATTTTAAAGAGGAATCGTATACTTCAGTTTTTGTAAAGTCTTCAACGGGGTTTTATAAAACAGAGAATAATCTTCCTAATGGCGCTACAATCCCAAGTATTATAATGATGTTGGAAAATGCATCGCCTCTTCCTGTTAAAGCCGCCGGTGGAGTTAGAAATTATGGAGAAGCAATGGAAATGGTTCGTTTAGGAGTGAAAAGAATTGGGACTTCGTCTGCAAAAACTATTGCTGAGGAAGCAACTTCATCAGATAATTATTTATATTAATTAAACACTTGTATTTTTTTTGTTAAAATAGAACAAACCTTTCTGTTTTAAGGTTTTTCCTTTTGTGATATACTATTTTTTGAAGTATCTTTGCACAAGTTTTGAAATACGAAATGAAAACAGCATTGAACACTACAACAAATACACTTTCTATTAAATCCATTTATACCGATTTCCTTGAAATCACTAAAGCCAGATTGGCTATTAGTGTTGTGTTTTCATCTGTTGCTGGTTTTATGTTAGGTATTGCCGATTTTCAATCTTTGGAATGGTTAGTTTTAGCAAAACTCGCAATCGGTGGTTATTGTATGGTGGGTGCTTCAAATGCATTCAACCAAGTAATCGAAAAAGAATTGGATGTATTAATGGACAGAACCAAAAATCGTCCCGTTCCTGCTGAAAGAATGTCCCCAAATTCAGCTTTAACAATTGCTTTTTTACTTACAATTTTCGGAATTTTTCTTTTGTATTCTATAAATCCGAAATCGGCGATGTTTGGCGCAGTTTCCATTTTTATATATACTTGCATTTATACCCCTTTAAAAACAATGACTCCATTGTCGGTTTTTGTTGGAGCTTTTCCTGGAGCAATCCCGTTTATGTTGGGTTGGGTTGCAGCAACTGGAAATTTTGGTATTGAAGCCGGTACTTTATTTCTAATACAATTTTTCTGGCAGTTTCCTCATTTTTGGGCAATTGGTTGGTTTTTATATGAAGATTACGAAAAAGCAGGATTCTTTATGTTGCCTTCTGGTAAAAAAGATAAATCAACTGCTTTGCAAATTATACTTTATACCGTTTGGTTGATAATAGCATCTTTATTACCAGTTTTAGGATATACAGGAAAATTATTTATTACGCCATTTTCAGCAGTGATTGTCTTTTTATTGGGATTATGGATGTTATTTTACGCAGTTAAATTATACCAAACTCGAACTTCAAAATCGGCTAAAACCTTAATGTTGGTTAGTGTTTCTTATATTACTTTATTACAATTGGTTTATATATTAGATAAATTTTTAAGATAATTATGGCAATGACAATCAACGAACACAAAGAAAGAACCGCAAGATCATACAAATTGATTTTGCTTTTCGCAATGGTAAGTATGTTTATGATGTTTGCAGGAATAACAAGTGCATTTGTGGTAAGTAAATCAAGAGCCGATTGGTTAAAGGACTTTCAATTACCAACTGCTTTTTACATTAGTACGGCTGTAATATTAAGTTGCAGTGTGACTTTCTATTTGGCAAAAAAAGCAATTCAAAAAGACAATAGGAATGCTACAACTTCATTTCTTTTAGCTACTTTAGCACTCGGAATTTTATTTGTTATTTTACAGTTTGTTGGTTTCCGACAAATTGTAGATAATGGCTATTTTTTCACTGGAACTGCAAGTACTATTACAACTACTTTTTTATATATTGTAACAATTGTCCATCTTGCTCACCTTTTTGGGGGGCTAATTTCGCTTTTAATTATAATTTATAATCATTTTAAACAAAAATACAATTCAACTCAAACCCTTGGTATTGAGCTAGGTGCAATGTATTGGCACTTTCTTGACTTCTTGTGGGTTTATTTGTTTTTGTTTTTATATTTCTTTAAATAAGAAAAAAACGTAAATTTGGGAACTTTTTAATGAATAACTAATATGAAATCGACAGTTACTACTGCAAATAGTGAAGAAAAAACTTGGGGAGGCGGAAATGAGCCAATGGGAGCAAGTTATGGCAAATTAATGATGTGGTTTTTTATCGTATCAGATGCTTTGACGTTCTCAGGATTTTTAGCGGCTTACGGTTTTTCAAGATTTAAATTTATTGAAACTTGGCCTTTAGCCGATGAAGTGTTTACTCACTTCCCTTTCCTACACGGAGTTTCTGCACCAATGTACTATGTTGCATTGATGACTTTTATTTTAATTGGATCTTCTGTAACAATGGTTTTAGCTGTTGACGCAGGACATCATTTAAACAAAGCAAAAGTTACCTTTTATATGTTTCTAACCATTATAGGAGGTTTAATCTTCGTTGGTTCTCAAGCTTGGGAATGGAAAAATTTCATAAAAGGTGAATATGGTGCTGTTGAAACAAAAGGAGGAAGTCTTCTTCAATTTGTTGACAATACCGGGCACAGAGTAAAATTAGCAGATTTTGCTACTCCTCTTCCAAAAGAAAGAGAACAATTAACAAGAAGCAAAGGAAAATGGTTCATGGACGAAAGTTCATTACCAACCTATACTGTTGCTGAAGTTCAAGCAGGTTTCAAAGCACATCCTGATTTATTAATTAGGACAGAGGTAATTTATGAAGACAATGCCGCTTCAAAAGCAGATCCAAAAAACAACCCAACTCTAAACAAAATTAAGCACAAAACAATTCTAACCAGAGCTGAATCTGAGCACAGATTAGAAAATGCAGTTTTAGTTGTTGAAGGAGCAAATCTTAAAAGAAACGAATACGGAAGTAAATTATTCGCCGACTTCTTTTTCTTTATTACAGGGTTTCACGGTTTCCACGTATTTTCAGGAGTTATCATTAATATCATTATTTTCTTTAATGTTCTTGTTGGAACATATGAGAAAAGAAGAAGCTATGAAATGGTAGAAAAAGTTGGATTATATTGGCACTTTGTCGATTTAGTTTGGGTATTTGTATTTACAGTTTTCTATCTCGTTTAATTTTCAAAAATAGTATTATGTCAGACGTTCACGTTTCTAACACAAAAAGAATTTGGTTTGTTTTCGCTCTATTATCTGTTGTAACAACCGTTGAGGTATTTCTTGGAATTATAAAACCAGAATCTTTACACCTAAATCATTTTCTAGGTATGAATTTGTTAAATTGGATTTTTTACATCCTAACCATTTTCAAAGCCTATTATATCGTTTGGGCATTTATGCACATGGAGGGCGAAAAAAGCGTCCTTCGTTATGTAGTTGTAACGCCAGTAATATTCCTGGTACTTTACTTATTATTTATTTTATTGACCGAAGCAGATTATATATTCGAGGTTTTCAAAAATTCTACTATCAAATGGAATTTTTAACAATATATTAGTTCTAAAAAAGGGTATGCATTGCGTACCTTTTTTTATTTTTGCATAAATAGATCCTCAAGAAATAATGAAAAAAAACATAGTTCTCTTCGTATTATTTATTCTACCAATAGTAGCCTACCTTTTCTTTGCTTCAGGCGTCAATAGTTTTACCAAATTACCAATCCTTACCTCTAAAATTCCGGATTTTAACCAATGGAATTCATTAAATGGCGACAAAGTAACGCTGAACAATAAAATCACAATTCTTGGTTTTTCAGGTTCTGATTTATTAAAAAATAGAGGGAATTACTTCAATCTAAATCAAAAAATTTACCAACAATACCATTCTTTCAAAGATTTGCAATTTGTTGTTATTTGTCCATTTGGAACCGAAAAGGATGCAAAGTACATTGTGGATCAGTTTTCAAAAATAACTGACGTTTCCCAATGGCATTTTGTGTTTACTTCTACAGATGAAATTCAGAAGTATTACAACCAATTGAAATTAAAAAACAAACTGAATTCCGATTTCGGTACTTCAAATGTTTTTATAATTGATAAAAACAGAAACCTGCGCGGTAGAAAGAAAAAAAGTGAATACAAAGAAGGGTACAACACGACATCACCAGCCGATTTAAGCAACCAAATGTTAGACGATTTCAAAATTATTTTATACGAATACAGAGCCGCTTTGAAGAAAAATAAAAATGCGACACGTAAAATCTAATTTCTAAAAATGATAAAAAATAAATCATACATCGGAATTTTCTTCGTCATTTTAGTGTTCGGTATCTTTGCAATTCCAAAAATTATCGATAGAATTCAAAACGGAGAAATTGTAAAAGGAGATCGATTGGATAATATTTCTAACCATTCTTCAGAAAATAAATCCAAATTACTCACCATTGGACCTGCACCAAAATTTGAACTTACCGATCAAAATAACAAGCTAATTTCCAACAAAGAGTATGCTGGAAAAGTATATGTTTTAGAATTTTTCTTTACAACGTGTCCTACCATTTGCCCAAAAATGAATTTGAATATGATAACCATTCAAAACACCTTTTTCGGAAACCCAAACTTTGGAATTGTTTCCATTACTATAAATCCAGAAAACGATACGGCAGCAGTTTTAAAAGAACACGCTGCAAAATTAGGCGTAAAATCAACCAACTGGCATTTTCTTACTGGCGATAAAACCAAAATATTTGAATTGGCAAACAAAGGATTTAATGTCTATGTTGGCGAAAATTCAAAAGCAAACGGTGGTTTTGAACATTCAGGATTATTTGCATTAATCGATAAAAATGGTGATATTCGTTGCCGAAAAGACAACTTCGGAAACCCAATTCTTTACTACGACGGAATCGAAAAAGAAGGCGTAAGAACCCTACAACAAGACATTGCAATTTTACTAAAAGAATAACCTATGGAAAACAATTCAGTAGAACAAAAATACAACAAATGGATTATCGCATTATCCGTAACAATCCCAGTTGCAGTTGCCGTACTTTTCAAAATCAAACTTAAAGATTTAGGATTTAATGTATCGCCATTGCCTATTTTACCGCCAATTTACGCAACCATAAACGGAATTACAGCTATTTTGTTAATCACTGCTGTAATCGCAATTAAAAACGGCAATCGAAAACGCCACGAACTGCTAATGAAAATCGCAATCGCCTGTTCATTAGTTTTTTTAGTGTTGTACATCGCCTACCACATGACCACCGATTCCACAGCTTTTGGCGGAACGGGTTTCATCAAATATGTGTATTTTTTCATCCTTTTGTCACACATTATTTTATCCATCGCCACTATTCCCCTCGTATTAATTACCTACGTTCGTGCCTTAGCTCAAAAATTTGACAAGCATAAAAAAATCGCCAAAATTACCTTCCCAATTTGGTTGTATGTTGCCGTAACTGGCGTAATCGTATATCTGATGATTTCCCCATATTATGTTAATTAAAGTCGAAAGTCAAAAGTCGAGAGTCAAAAGTCACCAGAAATTAATCACTTCTGTTCTCTTTTTTCTGTTCTCTTTTTTCTACTCAATCGCATCAATTGCCCAATGTGCCATGTGTCGTGCGGCGTTAGAAAGTGAAGGAAATCAAGCCAAAGCCAAAGGAATCAACGACGGAATTGTCTATCTCATGGTAATTCCTTACATCTTAGTTGGGTTAGTTTTTTTCGCCGTTTATAAAATGTACGCAAAGAAAAACAAAGCATAATCTTTTTTCAGGAGCGAATTGTCTGTCTTTTTCAGGAGATGCAATTCCCGCTGTCATTCCAAATCCTCGCTAAAAAGCTCGGGATTTTCCCTTCCATCGGGGCTGGATAAAAGTTTATATTCCTCTCCCCAGCCCTCTCCAAAGGAAAGGGTGACATGATGTGAAGTTGTTGGTGAAAAATCTTTTTAATCTGTGGCTAAAAAATTTCAGGTTAATCCTGACTATTTTATCCCATCAACAGCCACTTTCACATTTCCATTTACTTTTATAAAAGCAATAATAGCCTTGTTGGTCAATTGTATTTTTTGAAACTGAATGTCGTCAATTTTACCATTCACAAAAACTCCAGGCATCGGAGAATAATTCTTCAAATAATTCATCATGCTCTGCTTTCCTTCTTCCAAATTTGGTTGAATCGAATACCTGCAACTTTCCTGAATTTTTCTTAAAACCATTCCTTGAGCCAACCAATTTGCCGTTTTCAATAATTTGCTTTTCGTATCCAAAACATAATCCAATTGGTCAAAATAAATCTCTTTAGTCGTTTCATTATATTGCGGAAAACCATTCAAATATACCGTTCCGTTAATGCTTCCCAACATTTCTAAAGCAATAACCATCTTTCCATTTTTATGCCAAATCGATACATTTTGAACCGTAACTTTCTTACTTCCATTTCCGTATTCTTGACCAGCAAAATTCTTAGTAATAATTTTCGACGCATCTTGATAACTTGAAACCGCAACAATATTTGCCAAAATTTTATCAGGCATTTCCGTCACCGATTTTAAAACAATCTTGTTTCTATCAAATTTTGAAACTGGTTTTTGACCAATTAAGGTTTCCATATTGCATTTCAAACCCATTTCTAAAGTGAGAATTTCCTTTTTGAATTTTGCATCCGTAGCATACAATTCTATGGGAACAATTCTAAGCCAACTTTCAAAAACTTCATTCATTTGAAATGGCGTACATATTTTCTCTAAAGCATCTAAAACATTAGGCTTTAAATCCATAGATTTTTCTATAGCTTCGTCAATTGTTCGTTCAATTTTCGATTTAAAAAGTTTAACCGTTGGATTAATCAAAAACGTAATTGGAATAGATTTTCCCATAACAACCGCTGTTGGACTTTCATTCCAATCCAAAGATTTAAACTCGGTTTTGGTGTTCAATTTCCAATTAGACAAATTCACATCGCTCATCAAAGTGATGTTTCCATTCAAATTAAATTCTTGCGTGCTGTACAAAGCTATTCCTAATTTATCGGTTCCAATTCGGTATTTAATTGCCGCTTTCAAAGGTAAAACGGTTTTAATTTTCCCGTTTAAATTCTCAATAGAAATAGGAGCCAATTTCCAAATTTTCATTTCAACATTGTCGTCCTCAATTTTACTATCATCAAAAATCAATCCCGTCATAAACTTATTGGTTTGATTTTCAATGTCTTTCAATTTGATTGCTATTGGAATATTTATAAACGAAGGCGTATTTTCATAAACCAAAGGAGAAGCGTCGTCTGGTTCAGGTTTCAAAGCAGTAATTTTGGAAGTAGTAGCACAACTTGAAAAAAGAATAAGCACTAAAAGAAACGTAATTTTAGAAAGAGTTTTCAAAATGATTTTAAATTTAATTTAGGTGCAAATTTAATTTTATTTTCACTCAAATACTAAAATCAGGGTAACATAATTTCTTAATAATCGTCTTATAAGATTAAGTTAAATTTAGTTTAAATTGCCAAAAAAAGTTAAATTTGCAATTGTATCAACCGATTTAAAATGTAGTATCTTATGAAACAAACAATTATTAGTAAAATCACATTGACAATAGTGCTTTTTTTAGGTTTGCTTTCTCAAGCACAAACAAAAAAATGGACTTTAGAAGATTGTGTTGATTATGCTATAAAGAATAATATTTCTATTAAACAATCGGAGTTGGACATTAAGTCAGCCTCAATTGAAAAATCTGCTGCCGTTGGAAATTTTCTTCCATCCTTTAATATCAATGGTTCCCACTCGTGGAATATTGGTTTAAACCAAAACATTACAACGGGTTTATTAGAAAATCAAACGACGCAATTTACTTCTGCGGGAATAAATTCAAGTGTTGCGATTTATAATGGAATGCAAAATCAAAATCGTTTACGAAGAGCTAATCTTGCCATTGTGGCTTCAAAATTCCAACTTTCGAAAATGAAAGACGATATTTCTTTGAATATTGCCAATGCATTTCTTCAAATACTTTTCAATAAAGAAAACCTCAAAGTTCAAAAAGAACAATTGTCAAATACTGAAAAGCAATTGCTTCGTTCGCAAGAATTAGTTAATGCAGGCGTTGTTCCGCGTGGTGATTTATTGGATATAAAAGCTACGTTTGCCACCAATAATCAAGCGATTGTAACTGCTGAAAATGCCTTGTTAATTTCAAAATTAAGTTTAGCACAATTATTACAATTAGAAAATTTTCAGGATTTTGATGTAGCCGAAGCTAATTATAATGCAAAAGAAAGTAAAACACTTCTTCAAACGCCCGCTGCAATATTTGCAAAAGCAAAAGAAGAACGCGTAGAATTGAAAATTGCAAAAACCAATTTGGAAATAGCAGAACGTGATTTTAAAATTGCGAAAGGTGCATTCCAACCAAGTTTACAAGGATTTTATAGTTTTAGTACTCGAGCAGGATATTCAGACAGAGTAATAGGATATAGTGGTACAACTCCAATTCTAGCGCCTGCGCTTCCTGTTTTTGAGCAATTTGATAATAATAAAGGACATTCTTTTGGACTTCAAATGAATATTCCAGTGTTGAATGGTTTTGCAACCAAAAACAATGTGGATAGATCAAAGATTGCTTTAGACCGTTCAAAAATTGCATTTAGCCAACAAGAATTAGATTTAGAAAGAAATGTTTACACCGCTTTTACTGATGCAAAAGGCGCCATGAAAGCCAATGAATCTGCAATAATCACATTGGAAGCACGTCAAGAAGCGTACAACTATGCCAAAGAAAAATTTGCTGTTGGAATGTTAAACGCCTTTGATTTAAATCAATCGCAAACATTATTTGTAAACGCACAATCAGAAGTCGTTAGAACAAAATACGATTATATATTCAGAGTAAAAGTAATCGAGTTCTATTTTGGAATTCCAATCATAAAAAAACAATAAGTATCATGTCAAAGAAAACAATTTATATTTTATTAGGTTCCGCAGTAGCACTTGTGGTGGTATTATTAGTACTTTCAAAAACGGGAGTTATCGGAAAAAAAGACAAAGGAACGGAAGTTGAAATTGCAACAGTAAACGAAATTACAGTTGTGGAAACGGTTTCTGCAACGGGGAAAATCCAGCCTGAAATTGAAGTAAAAATATCATCAGAAGTTTCTGGAGAAATCATCGCTTTGCCTGTAAAAGAAGGACAAGTAGTTAAAAAAGGGGATTTGTTAGTAAAGATAAATCCGGATTTATATACGTCTGGATATAATCGTACGATTTCTAATTTATCAGGAACAAAAGCGGGATTGAGTCAAGCAGATGCCTCTTTCAAAGAAGCAAAATCGAACTATGATAGAAGTAAAACGTTATTTGATAAAGGAATAATTTCAAAGTCCGATTGGGACAAAGCCATTGCCTCATTTGAAGTGGCCAAAGCGTCTAAAGAATCGGCATATTATAACGTGCAAAGCGCCTCGGCAACGGTAAGTGAAGCCAAAGACAACTTAGGAAGAACAACGATTTATGCACCAGCAGACGGAACTATTTCGATGCTTAATGTAGAACTGGGTGAACGCGTTTTAGGAACGCAACAAATGACAGGAACTGAAATTCTTCGTGTTGCCAACTTGAACAATATGGAAGTTGAAGTGGATGTAAATGAAAATGATATTGTGAAAATCAATGTGGGTGACTCTGCAAAAGTAGAAGTTGATGCCTATTTGAAAAAAGAATTTAAAGGAATTGTTACGAGTATTTCCAACTCAGCAAGTACGGCTTTAACAGCCGATCAAGTAACCAATTTCAAGGTGAAAATTAGAATTCTAAAAGAGTCGTATATGGATTTATTAGAAGGAAAATCTGCAAGTTATTCCCCATTTAGACCAGGAATGACGGCAACTGTGGATATTATTACTACTAGAAAAGAAAATGTTATTGGCGTGCCAATTAGTTCTATTGTTGTAAAATCAGACACAACGGCAACATCTAAAATTGTTGTTGAAGATTCTAATAATGAAAACATCATTGCACCAAAAAGCGATAAGAAATTTGAATGTGTGTTTTTGAAAGTTGGCGATAAAGCTAAAATCAGAATTATAAAAACAGGAATTCAAGATGACACCAATATCGAGGTAATTTCAGGTCTTAAAAAGGGTGATATTGTAATTATTGGGCCTTATACAACAGTTACAAAAGAGCTAAATTCAGGTGATAAAATTGTGGTGAGTACAGGAATTGAAAAGTCAGAAAAGAAGTAATTTAGAAATTTTAATTCCAAAAAGGTGTCTTATATTCTCAATTTAGAAACGGCTACCAAAAATTGTTCTGTTGCAATCGCAAAGGATGGGCAAACCATTTTATGCAAAGAAATGGCTGAAGCTGGATATTCCCATGCAGAAAAATTACACGTTTTCATTGAAGAATGTTTGCAAGAATTACAACTTACTTTCAAAGATTTATCAGCAGTTGCCGTAAGTAAAGGTCCAGGTTCTTATACCGGTTTGCGCATTGGCGTTTCGGCAGCAAAGGGTTTGAGTTTTGCACTTGATATTCCCCTAATTGCAATCGATACTTTACAAGTTTTAGCTTCACAATTATCCATTTCTGAAGGATTAATTATTCCAATGATAGACGCTCGAAGAATGGAAGTCTATTCTGCGATTTTTAATTCTAATTTAGAAAAAATCAGGGAAGTTCAAGCGGAAATTATCACGGATGAATCTTTTTTAGAAAATACTGAAACCATTCATTTTGTAGGGGATTGTTCGGAAAAAGCGAAAACGGTTTTAACGAATCAGAATTTCATTTTTCACGATGAAATGGTATATCCTTCAGCAAAAGAAATGAGTTATTTGAGTTTTATGAAATTCAAAAAAAATGATTTTGTTGATGTGGCGTATTTTGAGCCGTATTATTTAAAAGACTTTATGATTACAGTATCAAAAAAAATGTAAACAGCTTCAATGTATTACTTAAAACATTTATTAAAGTATTGATAAAATTGATGGTAAAAGTTTCTTGTAAACAAGAAGCTTTTTTACTTTTGTATAAAAATTAGCACGATGAATATTGAAACTATAAATAAGAGTATTCAAACTCAAAAAACGGCTTTGTTGCAACATACGTTGTATCAAAAAGTACAAACTATTGAAGATTTACAATGCTTTGTTGAGAATCATGTATATGCAGTTTGGGATTTTATGTCTTTATTGAAAGCTTTACAATCAAAACTAACTTGTACAACTACGCCTTGGATTGCTACCAAAAACCCAGAAACACGTTATTTGATTAACGAAATTGTATTGGCTGAAGAATCTGACTTGACATTGGACGGAAAAAGACAAAGTCATTTTGAAATGTACCTTGAAGCGATGCACTCTTTTGGCGCATCAACCTCAGAAATTGAAAATTTTATTGAGCATGTGATTGCTACCCAAAATATATTTGTTTCAATAAAACAAAGCACCATTCACCCTAATATTAAAGCGTTTTTAGATTTTACTTTTAGAGTGATTGAAGTAGGAAAACCACATGAAATTGCAGCTGCTTTCACCTTTGGTAGAGAAGATTTGATTCCAGCAATGTTTACTGAAATACTCCGAAATTTTCAAGCTAATTTTCCTGAAATTGATTTGAGAAAACTGATTTATTATTTTGAAAGACACATTGAATTAGATGCTGATGATCATGGTCCAAAAGCCTTACAAATGGTTTCAGAACTTTGCGGAAACGATGAAGTGAAATGGAAAGAAGTGGAAACAATTTCTGTTTTAGCTTTAGAAAAACGCATTGGTCTTTGGGATGCAATTGAAGAAAATATTTTCAAAAAAGAAACCGAGTTGGTTTAGATTCAATAAAAAAGCGAGAATAATTTCTCGCTTTTTTATTATTCTTCAGGAGCTAATTCTATTGCCAATCCTTCTAATTGTTCAGTAATGTGTATTTGACAACCCAAGCGGCTATTGGGTTTTACATTGAATGCTTCAGAAAGCATTGCTTCTTCATCGTCGCCTTTTTCTGGGATTTCAATGTCGTTTAGAACATAACATTGACACGAAGCACACATTGCCATTCCGCCACAAATTCCGATGGTTCCCTCGGGAGCTAATTCGTATATACGGATCAATTCCATAATATTGAGGTTCATATCGGTTGGTGCCTGAACTTCGTGTACCGTTCCTTCTCGGTCTGTTATTTTAATCAGAATATCTTCAGCCATATTTTATTTTATTGCTTTTACAACTTGTTTTTCTGCTTCTTTTCTGGTTCCGTCAAAACCATCAACGCCAGAAACGGTAGTATATTTCAATACATATTTTTTCCCTGGATTCATTCTTTGATATACGCTTTGAACCATTAAAGTTGCTTCGTGAAATCCACACAAAATTAGTTTTAGTTTCCCAGGATAACTATTTACATCGCCAATGGCATAGATCCCAGGAATATTCGTTTGATAATCCAATGAATTGTCAACTTTAATTGCATTTTTTTCAATGTCTAATCCCCAATTGGCTATGGGTCCTAATTTAGGTGTTAATCCAAAAAGCGGAATAAAATAATCGGTTTCAATGTTTATGGTTTCGCCTTTGGTTTCGATTTTTACGGATTCGATGTGTTCTGCTCCTTTGAAACCAACGATTTCTCCGGGTGTAATTAATTTTATTTTACCCGATGCTTTTAGTTCTTGTACTTTTTCTACAGAATCTAATGCGCCACGAAATTCGTTTCTACGGTGAACCAATGTTACACTTGACGCTACATTTGAAAGGAAAATACTCCAATCTAAAGCGGAATCTCCACCTCCAGAAATGACTACTTTTTTATCTCTGAATTTTTCAGGATCTTTCACAAAATATTCTACACCACGGTCGTTTTGCTCGTAGAATGTTATACCTTCTAAAATTGGTTTTCGAGGCTCAAAACTTCCTAATCCGCCAGCAATTGCAACAGCGTTGGCGTGGTGTTTAGTTCCTTTATTGGTGGTAACGATAAAAGTTCCATCTTCTAATTTGTCTATGGTTTCGGCAACTTCATTTAGGGTAAATCCGGGTTGAAATTGTTTTATTTGCTCCATTAAATTGGTAACCAAATCTCCAGCTAAAATAGCTGGAAATCCGGGAATGTCGAAAATGGGTTTTTTAGGATATAGTTCTGATAATTGTCCGCCGGGTTGTGGCAAACCATCAATAATGTGGCATTTTAATTTTAAAAGTCCAGCTTCAAATACTGCGAAAAGTCCTGTTGGCCCTGCGCCTATAATGAGTATGTCTGTTTCAATCATTTTTAAAAAGTTAAAAGAATTTTAAAGTTACAAAGATTAAAAATAGAATGCGTTTAGTATATGATAATTGTCAGTTATGAAAAATTGTGATTCGGTATCTGAAGCGCGTGAGGGAGTGAAGCGAAAAGCCCACAGACAAGTGTAGCGAAGCGGAACTTGACGAGGACTTGCAGCGAAAAGCCCGACCGTATTTGCAAAAACTGAACGTGAATTTATATCAAATCGTGATTGCAAATAGGGTCACGCCCAAATGCTTTAATTTATATTTATGACCGTTTCAATTTGTGGAGCAAACTTTTTTATGGTTGTCTCCACGCCGATTTTTAGTGTCATTTGATTTACGCTACATCCTACGCAAGCCCCTTCGAGACGCACTTTGACGTGTTTTCCGTCCTCGATGGAAATGAGTGAAATGTCGCCGCCGTCGGAATTCAAAAATGGTCTGATTTCTTCGAGGGCTTTTTCTACGTTTGTTGTTAATTCTTCTATTGTCATAACTTTTTAGGTATCAATTAGATGGTTTAAACGCTCTAATTATTTATTTTTAACGGCAGAGCAACCCGCCATTGTTGTAATTTTTACGGCTTCGGTAGCGGGTAAATTTTCATTTCTGTTCACGACTTCCTGAACGACTTTTCGTGTAATTTCTTCAAACACTTTTTCGGTTACAGATCCCGTTTGCAAGGCTGCTGGACGACCGTAATCACCCGCTTCACGAATGGATTGAACAATTGGAACTTCGCCAAGGAAGGGAACATTTAAATCTTCGGCAAGGTTTTTTGCGCCTTCTTTTCCAAAGATATAGTATTTGTTTTCAGGCAATTCCTCGGGTGTAAAGTACGCCATATTTTCGATAATTCCCAAAACGGGAACGTTGATACTTTCTGATGTAAACATGGAAACCCCTTTTTTAGCATCGGCAAGTGCTACAGCTTGTGGCGTGCTTACTACTACGACGCCAGTAATTGGTAATGCTTGCACGATGGAAAGATGGATGTCGCCTGTTCCGGGTGGTAAATCGAGTAACATAAAATCCAATTCGCCCCAATCGGCATCAAAAATCATTTGGTTTAGTGCTTTTGAAGCCATTGGTCCTCGCCAAATAACGGCTTGACTTGGTGCTGTGAAAAATCCAATGGATAAGATTTTTACTTCGTAGCTTTCAACCGGTTTCATTTTTGATTTTCCGTCAACGGTAACTGAAATTGGTTTTTCAGATTCTACATCGAACATAATTGGCATGGAAGGCCCGTAAATATCGGCATCTAAAATCCCAACTTTGAATCCCATTTTTGCTAATGTAACCGCTAAGTTTGCCGTAACTGTTGATTTTCCAACGCCTCCTTTTCCAGAAGCAATAGCGATGATATTTCTCATACCAGGAACAGCTTTCCCTTTGATAGTATTGGCTTCTGGCGTTTCAACTTTAATATTTACTTTGATTTTGGCCTCTTTAGAAACCAATTCGTGGAGGATTTTTTTGATGTCGTCTTCGGCTCTTTTTTTGATGTGCATTGCGGGTGTGTGCAAAACTAAATCTACGATTATTTCATCTCCAAAAGTTACCACATTTGTGACAGCACCACTTTCTACCATATTTTTTCCTTCGCCAGCAATAGTTATTGTTTCTAATGCTTTGAGAATGTCTTTTTTATCTATTTTCATTTCCGTTTTCTTGATCTAAATTAATCTAAAAATTTAGAGTACAAAGATAGCTTGAAAAGTTTGAAAGTGAAATGAGAATTGGGAAAAGTTTGTTTAGGATATCCTTAAATATTCAAAGTTTCAATCAACCTTAAGAATCTGAAATAAATTCAGATTAAACGATTAACCTTTTCTACCCGATTAACCTTCCTTCCCGATTAACCGATTAACCGCATCACCAATTAAACTTTTCTTCACGAATAAACCTACCCGTGATACACCCTAGAAGCAATGATTTTGCCTTCTCGCACAATTAGTACTTCTGCTACTAGCATATTTTCCTCACCGGCAACAGAACGAATGTATTCCATGAAAACCCGATCGCCATTTGCGGTAAGCGAAGTCACTTTGTAATTCAAACTCGGCAAACGTGCAAACGCATCTTGCCACCATTCTCGCAACGCCTGTTTTCCAACTACCAAACCGTTGGTTTCTGGTTTGTGTATTTTTAATTTTGGACTGAAATGTTCCGCTTCATCATCATATAAAGACAAAAGCTGCTCCAAATTGTGATTATTGAAAGCATCAAACCATTTAAAAGCGATAGATTGTAAATTTTCTGGGGTCATTATTTTTGAGACTTTTTACTTTACGACATTAAAAATTTCGACTTATTTAAGAGTTTTTCAAGTTGATAATTTCTTGTTCTGTCAACATTCTCCAATTTCCACGAGGTAAATTTTTCTTGGTTAAACCTGCAAAAGCAACTCTGTCAATTCTTAAAACATCATAACTGAAATGTTCAAAAATAGAACGAACCACTTTCACATTTGAAGAACGCAATTTCAGTCCGATTTCACTTTTTGATTCTCCTTCAATGTAACTTACATCTTCTACAAAAACGCGGTGACCGTCCAAAACCAAACCTTTATTGATTTTTTCTAAATCCTCAAATTTCAAGTTTTTGTCTAAAGAAACTTGGTAAATTTTTGATGATTTGTTTGTTGGCAACGTAAATTTACGAATCATATCCGTGTCATTTGTAAACAACAATAAACCCGTTGTATTTTTATCCATTCTTCCCACAGCTCCAATTTTTGAAGTCGTAGAACCTTTCACTAATTCCAAAACATTGCGGTATTCTTGACCTTCGTCCAATGCTGTTGTAAAGTTTTTTGGCTTGTTCAACAAGATATATTCTTTCTTTTCAGGAGTCAAAACATTCCCGTCAAAATTCACTACATCGCCCGGTTTCACCATATATCCCATCTCAATAACAGGAATTCCATTCACTTTTACATTCCCAGATTGTATGTAAATATCGGCATCACGACGAGAGCAAGCACCCGAATTTGCAATGTATTTATTCAAACGAATTTCGTCTTTTACTTTCGGTCTTTTTGGCGCTTGATTCGGTTTTTTCTCCACTTTATCCGACGCAATTGCTGCAACTTTAGTATTTATTTTTACTTTTTTAGGTCCTTGTGCCCGTTTTTGCATCGCAGGTTTTGCTCCGCTCCGTTCGCCTCCGGCTCGGGTTGGCTTATTAGAGCTTGGTCTTGAACTGTTCGCTCTACCGCCGCTTTTATTATTATTGCCTTCCTTGTTATTCATAATATTCTATAATTTTTGCAAAGATACCATTTATAAGCGTGACAATTGATAATTGCGAGTTATAAAACCATAACGATCTAATTAGTAATAGATTTCATTTAGAAAAAGGTAGTTGCCTAAAAATTAAATACGGTATTAAAAATGTAATTGTTCCAAAATTCTTAGCCCTGACCTGCCCGCCGGCAGGTAGCTTCAAAAAAACAATTAAAACAAATTTTTAAAATGAAATAATAGGACTGGATTTATGAGTACAATGCAAAAAACACCTGCTACAATTAGGAATTTCAGAACATTGTGAAGCAATAAAAACTGTTCTTTTGTGGTTGATTTCCAAAGGTATAGCAAAAAGAAAATCAGAACGATCAAGCAAGAATAAAAGTAGATATCCATGTAGCCAACATCGAATTTTTCTATTAAAATGTAAATTGGAATCACGGTTAATACAGACAAAAAAGTAATGATTTTTTTGGAAATAGTTTCGCCGTATAAAATGGGAATTGTTTGGTAATCATTAGCCAAATCCCCTTTTATATTTTCCAAATCTTTTATCATTTCTCGAATTAAGAGTAATAAAAACAAGAAAGTGGCGTGTGCAAGAATGACTTCATAGAAGTTTTTGTAATATAAAAGTATGGCAAAGAAGGGCAAAACCGCCATGAATGTTGCCATTAAATTTCCTATAATTACGAATTTTTTAACTTTATGGGAATAAAACCAAATGAGAAATATGTAAACGGAAAAGAATAAAAAAGCACGAAATGAAATTAAAAAAGACAATAAAGCAACCACAAAATTGAGTATAAAATAAACTTTAAGTTTGGTTTTCTGACTTACTAATCGATCTAAAATGGATTTGTTTGGGCGGTTGATTAAATCTTTTTTGCTATCGTAAAAGCTATTGATTATGTAGCCCGAGGCGATGGTTAATGCCGAAGCCAAAACAATAAGAAACAAATTGGAATCTAAAAGAACGTGCATTCCTCTTTTTTCGGGAGCCAAAATAAATATTGCGGAAAGGTATTGCGCTAAAACGATTATGGGAATGTTATAGCCCCGAACGACAGAGAACAAACTGACAATTTTCATTATTAAAAGTTTGCTTTTTCTGCTTAACATTTCTTCAATTTTTAAATGTATTGCAATCTAAAATTGATACACAACTTCCAATTTATAGTCTTTCAGCGACAATTTTGCTTTTTCTAAATCTTCTGTAAAACCAAGAATATAGCCGCCGCCGCCTGAGCCGCAAAGTTTTAAATAGTAATCATTTGAGTCAATTCCTTCTTGCCAGATGCCGTGAAATTGTTCTGGAATCATTGGTTTAAAATTATTCAAAACCACTTTTGATAATTTTTTGGTGTTTTGGAATAATGATTTCATATCGCCACCAAGGAAATTTTCAACGCAAGCATCGGTATGTTTGATAAATTGCGATTTTAACATCGTGCGAAATCCTTTGTCTTTAAGGTTTTCCATAAAAATAGTTACCATCGGAGCAGTTTCTCCGACAATACCTGAATCTAATAAAAACACAGCACCTTTTCCGTTCAAACTTTGCGTTGGAATGCCAGTTGCTTCAATATTATCTTTAGAATTGATTAGAATTGGAATACTCAAATAGCTGTTTAAAGGATCTAATCCTGAACTTTTCCCGTGAAAAAAAGATTCCATTTGAGAGAAAATATTTTTTAAAGTAAGTAATTTTCCTCTGGTTAAATTCTCTAAAACGGTAATTTTATTTTGAGCATATTTATCATAAATCGCTGCTACAAGTGCGCCACTACTGCCCACGCCGTAACCTTGTGGAATGCTGGAATCAAAATACATTCCTGCTTCAACATTGTTTTTCAATTCCAATAAATCAAAAGTCACTAATTCAGGATGTTCGTTTTGTAAGGTTTCTAAATAGGTTACAAATCGTTTCAAATTCCCATTTGATTTTATGGCTTCTTCAGAAGAATTTTTGTCGCTTTTTAGTGCGCCATTATAAAAATTATACGGAATTGACAATCCTTTAGAATCACGAATAATTCCGTATTCCCCAAAGAGTAATATTTTCGAATAAAATAATGGTCCTTTCATTTTTTTAATTGATAATTAACAATGGATAATTAATAATTATTTTGATTTAGAAGTGTTAATAATGCTAGTTAACAATTTTAATAATTCTATTATTTTAGATTTTAGATTTTCAAATTCAATTTGATTTATATATTTCGTTTCATACAATAAATCTAACCAATATTCTGTTTCGTTAGCTTCTTTTAGTGAAATCGATAATTTATGTATAAAATCAGCTTTACTTTGCGCATGTTCTGCTTCTCTAATATTTGCTCCAATTGATGTCCCAGAACGTAAAACTTGTTTTGATAAAACAAACTCTTTTCTTTCGGCTAAAACTTTATAAAGACCAACGATTTCAATTGCAAATAAAAATGATTTTTCTTTGATAACGTTTCTTTTCTCCATTCTTTAATTTTACACTATCAATTATCAATTATTAATTATCAATTGACTTCCAAATCCAATTTCATCACAAATGTACTGACCATTTTGACAATAGCCAACTAATTCGTTCTTAATAAATGTTAAAACTTCCTCCTTAACGTTTTCTGGGTACAATACATGCACATTTGCGCCGGCATCCAATGTGAAACACAAAGGAATTTGAGTTTCATTTCTGAATTTCCAAATGGCATTTATAATTTCCAAAGTGTTGGGTTTCATCAGTATAAAATAAGGAATTGAAGTCATCATCATTGCGTGTAAAGTCAAGGCTTCGCTTTCTACAATTTTGATAAATTCAGTTAAATCGCCACTTTCAAAAATAGAAATTAACGCATCTAAATTTTCGTGTGCTTGTTTGAATCGCCTTTCGGCAAATGGATGACCGTGCATTAAATCGTGTCCAATCGTGCTCGAAACTTGCTTTTCGCCTTTGTCAACCAGCAATATTGTATCTTGATAGTTTTTGAAATTATCGTGAATTACATTTGGAAACTCCACTCCAAACAAATCGGAACTTCCTGAAATATTTGTATGATTTCCCCAAACAACAACGCTTCCTTTGACACTTCTGCAAGCGCTTCCCGAGCCCAATCGAGCCAAAAACGAAGCTTTTTTATAGAAATAATCGGATGTCATTTCAGGGTTTAGCAATTTTTCTACACTCATAAAATTCATCGCCAAAGCCGCCATTCCAGAAGCTGACGATGCAATTCCTGAGCTGTGTGGAAAAGTATTTCGAGTGTCGATTGTGAAATGATAGTCTTTCAAAAAAGATAAATAAATTTCAATGCGTTCTAAAAATTTCTGAATTTTAGGTTTGAAATCTTCTTTTGGTTTTCCTTCAAATAGTAAATCAAAAGAGAAATTTCCGTCGTTATTTTTTTTGGCAAAAGCCAATTTAGTTTCTGTTTTACAAGAATTTAATGTAAAACTCAAGGAAGGATTTGCGGGAATTTGATTATTCTGGTCGTCTTTTTTCCCCCAATATTTCACTAATGCAATGTTGCTTGGTGCACTCCACGAAAAAGCTCCTTTTTCTAAAGAATGTTTGTATTTTGATGGTATAAAATCGTTTGCTGAACTCATAAACGGTACTAATTTTTACAAAGATACTTTTTTTGATTTATATGATATATTTATTTGACTATTCAACGCAAAGTTTCCTTAAATTTGTTGTGTAAATCAAATAATTATGAACAAATATAAACGAATTTTAATTGTTGTTGCAACGTGTCTGGCGATTGGTTATTTTTCTGGAATGGCAACAAGATCAAGCGTTAACACTTGGTTTCCTAACTTAGTAAAACCAAGTTTTAATCCACCGAGTTGGGTTTTTGCGCCAGTTTGGTCGATGCTTTACATTATGATGGGAATTGCCGCAGGATTGGTTTGGAACAGAATAGACACGAATAGAGAATTGGTAAAAAAAGCGTTGATTTTCTTTGCGATTCAGTTGGCGTTGAATGCTTTGTGGTCGATATTGTTTTTCGGTTTGCACAACCCAATGTTGGCTTTAATAGAAATTGTACTCTTGTGGCTGATGATTTATGAAACGTACGTTCAATTTGGAAAAATCGATAAAATTGCGGGTTATTTATTTATTCCGTATCTACTTTGGGTGAGTTTTGCTTCTGTTTTGAACGCCAGTATTTGGTGGTTGAATCGAGGGTAGTGTTCAGTGTTCAGTTTTTTAGTATTCAGTCGAGTACGTGTAAAAAACATTTTTTTATAGTTTTTTGAATTCAAGGTTTTTTGCAAATAAAAAGTCCATCATTTCTAAAGAATTATTGTTTTGAGCAACAATTTTAGATTTTGGATCGGCGTCACAAAATTGTAGAAATAGTTCTATTTCGTCTGGTTTTAAATTTAAACTTTTACTGTAATATTCTTGGTAATTTTTGTTTTTTGCTAATTCATAAAATTTAATTTCAGGAATTTTATTTTTGGTTTCAGTTTTGTCTTTTTTAAATAAATCGATTATTAATTTTCCGATTTTTATTAAATCAGGGCCATTTGTAATGCTTCCGTCATAAATAAATGGGTTTTTTATTTGTGATTGCATCTTGTCTAAAGCAATTTGGTTGGATGCGTTTTTATCTGAGCCAATATGTTGCCATTTTATTTTTGTAATAATTACTTCTTTAAGTTCTTCAGGTTTTTTTATTAATGATATGATTTGAATAAAATTATTCAGGTATTCCGATTGAACAGAAATTCTTATGTATTCGTAAAGTTTTGATGCAAAAACTACTACATCTTCTGCATTTGCTGCAATTGAAAATTCGCCCGCACTATTTGAAAAGGCACTTTTTTCTGAATTTCAGTTGATTATTTCAATGTTTTCAATGGGGAAATTATTATATAGAATTTTGCCCTTGTAAACAGTTTCCGATTGTGAGAAACTGATTTGTACAATTAAAAATAGAAAGAAAATTACAAATTTGATTTGAGACAATTTCATTTTGTAAAAATATCTAAACCAAAAGAGTAAATGTGTTTTTGACTACTAATTTCTTGTTAATCAAAGGATAAACTTCTCTTAATTTAAAAGTACAAAAATGAATAATCCTTTAGCCCCGTTTGAGCCGATATCCTCGTAACGAAGTGGAGAGATAAAGGCGAAAGCGGGAATTGCAATTCCTGAAATGCGGGAACAATTCGCTCCTAATTTAACTTTAAAAAAATCTAAATTGAATTGGCGACAATGAATCCGCTTGTCCACGCATTTTGGAAATTATAACCGCCCGTTACGGCATCGATATTTACAATTTCTCCAGCAAAATATAGGTTTTCGTGCAATTTGCTTTCCATAGTTTTGAAATTAATTTCTTTCAAATCAATTCCTCCCGCGGTTACAAATTCTTCCTTGAAGGTGCTTTTTCCATTGACTTGAAACGTGCCATTTGTTAACTGATTGGATAAATTTTGAAGTTGGATTTTGGATAAATCGGCCCATTTTGTTACCGATTCAATGCCCGAGGCGAGCACCAAATTTTCCCATAAACGATTGGTTAAATCAAATGGCGACTTCTTGGAAACGGCTTTTTTTGCGTGTTCTAATTTTAATTCTTTGAGGGTTTTTTCTACATTTTCGGCATCTAAATCATTCAGCCAATTCACAAAAATGGTAAATTGGTAATTTTTGTTGTGCAAAATCCGTGCTCCCCAAGCCGATAATTTTAGAATTGCAGGACCCGACATTCCCCAATGTGTGATTAATAACGGTCCGGAAGTTTCCAGTTTTGTGTCTTTAACTTTCAAAGAAACTTGCGCTGCAACGCCTGGTAATGCTGCAATTCTTGGGTCTTTAATATTGAAAGTGAATAAGGAAGGAACGGGCGTAACGATAGCGTGGCCATAGGTTTGAAGCATTTCCCAGATTTTTGGATTGCTGCCTGTTGCCAAAATTAATTTCTCGGTAATGTAGGTTTCCGATTGTGTTTCAATTTTCCAAAAAGCCTCTTTTTTGAAAATAGATTGTACGCTTTGATTCGTTAAAACGGATATTCCCAATTTTTTTGTGGCATCTTGAAAACAGTCAATTATGGTTTGCGAAGAATTTGAAACGGGAAACATTCGTCCGTCGGCTTCAATTTTGAGTTCGACTCCGTGTTTTTCAAACCATTCGACGGTATCTCCAGAACAAAATTGATGAAACGGTCCTCGTAATTCTTTTTCACCACGGGGATAAAATTTGACTAATTCGTTGGGTTCAAAACAGGCGTGGGTCACGTTGCATCGCCCTCCGCCAGAAATTCGGACTTTGTTAAGCACTTCCGTTCCTCGTTCTAAAATGGCAACTTTCAACTTGGGATTTTTCTCAACAATATTAATTGCCGTGAAAAATCCTGCGGCGCCTCCACCAACAATAATTAGGTCGTAATTCTGATTCATAATTTAATTTTTCAAAGTGCTTGACTTTGATAAAGTGCAAAGGTAGCTAATACCGCCTGTTATTTCAAATTAGTCCAATTTAAATGGACTTAAATGAAATATACCGCTGCATTATACCAGAACGTTTGGATTAATTAGTAGTTTTTTTTGGTATAAAATAAAAAAAGCACAAACCGAACTGATTTGTGCTTTTTAGGTGTTTTTGAAATGCTTATTCGACAATTAAAATTTTATATTCCCAAGGTTTGAAAGTTTGTTTTTGATTTTTTGAAAAACTCGCTTTTTCACCTGTCATATAATCGGTATATTTACCTTCAAATGCTACTGAAAATGCAGCTGTTTCTTTAGATAAATTACCAAGATAAATTACTTTTTGACCACTTTTTGCCCTTTCAAATGCTAAAATTTTAGTATCATTAGAAGTAGAAATTCGAGTATAAGAAGCTGGATTTTTTCCACCACTTAAAGCGCTATTTTCATTTTTAAGTTTGCCTATTTTAACACGCCATTCCCATTGTTTTCCTTTTGTTTTTGGAATAGAATCTTTTTCAAAGAATTTCAAACTTTTATCCAATCCATATTCGTCACCGCTATAAACCAAAGGCATTCCTGGCGTTAAGTAGGATAAAGCAGTCATCGTTTCTTCGGCATTTCCTAAACGACTTTTCATAGTTCCGTTCCAAGAATTTTCGTCGTGATTGTCAACAAAATTCATCAAAATATCATTGGCTTCATATTTTTTAGAATTATCTTTTATGTTTTTGTCCCAGTCTGCAACGGTATTTTCGCCTTTCACAATTCTGTTCATAATATGATGCGCTTCCCAACCGTAACACATATCAAATAAATTGGTTTTCAACAATTCAGGTTGCCAAGCTTCGGCAAGCATAAATATGTTTTTCACTTTACGCAATTTTGGTATCGCATCTTGCCAAAAATCTGTTGGAACATTACTTGCCACATCACAACGGAAACCATCAATGTTTTCGTTTTTTATCCAATGCAACATATCGCTCGTCATTGCTGCTCGAAGTCCTTTATTATCATAATTCAAATCGGCAACATCGGTCCAGCCCCAAGATTTTCCATTTTCAGGATTAATCGGGTCAATTATTTCTCCTTTTTCATTTTGTGTGTAATATTCTGGATGTTGTTTTATCCAAATATGATCCCAACCAGTGTGATTTGGAACCCAATCTAAAATTACATAAATGCCGTTTTCGTGAGCTATTTTAACCATATTTCTGAAATCTTCAATGGTTCCAAATTCAGGATTTACTTTTTTGAAATCAGAAACGGCATAGTAACTTCCCAAATATTTTGATTGCTCTTCCTTGGGCATTTCAGATGCAAATTTGCTATCATCGCCACCAGTTGCTTTTCTTTTGGTTTGCGAAATTGGAAATATTGGCATAACCCAAAGAATCTTAATTCCCATTTCTTTAAGTTGCGGAATGTCTTTGGTGAATGCGTTGAACGTTCCTTCTTCAGAATATTGTCTGATATTTACTTCATAAATTACTGCATTTTCTTCAATTTCAGTAGTAATTTCAGTCATTTGTGGTGTTGAATTTGATTTTTCAGCACTTTCTTTTTTGCAACTAATGATTGCCGAAAGTAGTATTGTAGTAAATAGTAACTTTTTCATATATTATAATTTAATTATTTTCCAAACATAAATTCAAGGGGAATATTTAATCTCTTTTGCCACGAAGCCTCAGAATGATTTTCACCTTCAAATTTTAGGTTTCTTAAATTTTGTTGCGTATATCCTTTTTCTTTTAAAATTTCATCTACCCGATAGGCGTATTTTAAATAACTAGCATCCAATGTCTCTGTTCCGTAATCAAAATAAATTTTGTGATTTTTTGGATCGGGTAAATTAGCGCTCATATATTTAAAAAAACTCTCAGGAATTGGATTATTTTCAAATTCTCTAAAACCAATCCAGTGCGTCGATAGGCAAGCGGCTTTGCTGAAAACCTTCGGGTATTCGCAAATGGCATACATAGAAATCAATCCGCCCATACTAGAACCCATTATTGCAGTGTGATCGGCATCGGTGAAAACTGAAAAATTAGAATCGACAAATGGCTTTACCTCTTTAACAATAAATTTCAAATAATTATCCGAATTGATGTCTTCCAAATTGAACTGATAACTTAATTTATGAGCGTTTTCAAAAATTAGTTTTTGCTCTTCTTCAGTTAATTGTAAAAGTGGTTTTTTCGGAAATAAATCGGCGTGGCGAATGGCAGGAATATTCCAAATTGCCACTACAATAACATCGTCAATTTCATTTTCAGAAGTTAATTTGCTCAACATATCGTCAACCATCCATTCTTGTTTGTTCCAAGTAGTGGTTGCGTCAAAAAGCATTTGTCCATCGTGCATGTAAAGTACACTGTATTTTTTATCCTTAGAATAATTTGTTGGAACCCAAATATCAACTGTTCTGGTTTTGATATATTTGGTTTTGAAGTTCTCAATTCTGTATATTTTACCTTCAAATTTACTATTATCGATAAGATCAATCATTTCCATTTTGCTTTGCGCAAATGATAAGAAGTTCATCAATAGAAAGCAAATTACAACTCGGTTCATATTATTTCAATTCTAATATCAAGGCTGATTTACCTTCGATTTCAATATCATTATTTAGGTCAAAAGTAGTTCCTGACAACACTTCTTTTCTTGATTTCAAATTTTGAATTGATTCTTTAAATCGATTGGTTTTCAAAGTTTGCTTTTCAGAATTATTATTGATAATCACCATCACGGTTTCTTTTTCATTGTATCTGAAATACACATAAACATTATTATCAGGCACATAGTGAGTTGTTTTTCCGGAATGAATTACTTCTTTTGATTTTCTCCAAGTGAATAATTTTGATGAGAATTCAAAGAATTTTTGTTGTTCTGCAGTTCTTCCTTGTTTGGTAAAAGCATTGTTTGTATCACCATTCCAACCACCTGGAAAATCTCTTCTAATATCGGCATCCCCTTTTCCTTTGTCGCCATTCATCCCAATTTCTGAACCATAATACAACTGTGGAATCCCCCTGATTGTTGCAATTAAAGTCATTGCCATTTGGTATTTTTTGAAATCATTTTTATAAATTTCATTAAAACGTCCTGTATCGTGATTTTCTACAAAAACCAATAAATTATCCGGATTTGGATACAAGAAATCATTCGCAAAATTGTCATACACTTGAATCATTCCTCGATCCCAAGATTGGCGATCTTCGTTAAAAACATTTCCTATTGCATCGTGCAATGTAAAGTCCATTACACTTGGTAAATTCGAATTATAACTTTGGATAGCCCCAATTTTACTGTCTTTTTGCCAATACGACATTTGGGCTTGATCGTGCATCCAAACTTCCCCTACGATATTAAAATGAGGATATTCATCGGTAATGGCTTTCGTCCATTTTGAAATTCCATCTTTATCGTTATAAGAGTAAGTATCAACTCTAAAACCATCTAAATCGGCATATTCGATCCACCATATCGCATTTTGAGTTAGGTAATTTAACACCAAAGGATTCGACTGATTTAAATCGGGCATGGAAGGAACAAACCATCCGTCCATACATTGTTTTGTATCAACTTTCGAAGCATTATTATCAAATTGCGTTGTCATTCTATAATTAGATTGAGAGTATCCTGGGAATTGATGAATCCAATTATAAGTTGGTAAATCATTGTACATCCAATGTTTCCAACCCCAATGATTGGTTACATAATCCATAATATTTTTCATACCGCGTTTGTGCAATTCAGCACTCAATCGCACATAATCTTCGTTGGTTCCATAACGCGGATCCATTTTATAAACATCAGATTGTCCGTAACCGTGATAAGAATAACCATCGTCGTTGTCTTCGCAAAGTGGCGTTGGCCAAAGTGCTGTTGCGCCAAGTTCTTTGATGTAGTCTAAGTTGTTGATAATTCCTTCAATATCGCCACCGTGTCTTCCGCCAGGATTTGTTCGATTTGACTTTTCAGAAGTGCTTTTTGAACTGTCATTATCTGGATTTCCATTAGCAAAACGATCGGGCATAATAAGATAAATCACATCCGAAGAATCGTAACTTTTACGGAATTTTGAATTTTCTCTTCTTGCTTTTAGAGCATAATTTTGTGTAAATGATTTTTTGCCATTTTTAAATGTAAATACAAAATCTTGAGCCGCTACATTTTTAGTGTCGATGGTTACAAATAAATAATTCGGATTTTCTGTTTTTTGAATGGTTTTGATTACCAATCCACTTGAAACAGCAACTTCATTCTGAGCAATATTTTTGCCATAAAACATAATTTGAACCTCAGAAAGATTCATATCGCTCCACCAAAACGGGGGTTCAACACGGTCAATTTGTGCGTTTGAAACGAAATTGAAAAGTAATAAAAGGGCTAAAATGTATTTTTTCATAATAATTTTTATTTGGTCTTGTCAATCTGAATTCATTTCAGATTCTCAATATAATCTTCAGTTAGTTGCTGAAACAAGTTCAGCATGACAAAATCGAGAGTTATTTATTTTCAATAATACTAATTGCATAACCACCTCCAGAAGCAGATAATTGAGTTAATTTTGTAGTATTTGTTACGGTCATTTTACGAATTGCATACGATTGTGGATTTGTCTTGTAATTAGCGTCTTTTCCATCAGCGTAAATAGTAGCGGTATATTTTTTCCCTTTATCTAAAAAGTCAAGTTTAATGTTTGAATTTCTTGGATTTTCACCGTTTACATTTCCAATAAACCAATTATTTGTTCCTTTAGCTTTTCGAGCAACTGTAATGTAATCTCCTGGTTCAGCTTCTAAATAAACACTATTATCCCAGTCAATTGCAACATCTTTTATGAATTGAAAAGCATCTGGAAATTGATTGTAATGTTCAATTAAATCGGCTGCCATTTGCAAAGGGCTGTACATTGTAACGTACAAAGCCAATTGATTTGCAAGTGTACTATTTACGTGTGAATTATTGTTTGGACTGAATTTTTTTACATCCATTTCAAATATTCCAGGCGTATAATCCATTGGGCCCCCAATTAATCTTGTAAAGGGCAAAAGAGTAACGTGATTTGGTTTTGAACCTCCAAAGGCTTGAAATTCAGTTCCACGAGCTGCTTCATTTCCAATCATATTTGGATAAGTTCTGCATATTCCCGTTGGACGAACCGCTTCGTGAGCGTTGACCATAATTTTGTAATCAGCTGCTTTTTCAATTACATATTGGTAATGATTTATTATAGATTGACTATAATGATGTTCACCAATTGGCAAAATATTTCCAACGTAACCACTTTTAACAGCGTCATATCCATTGTCTTTCATAAATTGAAATGCTTTATCAATGTGTCTTTCATAATTTCGAGTAGCGCCAGAAGTTTCGTGATGCATTATCATTTTCACCCCTTTCGATTTTGCATATTCGTGAATTCCTTTTACATCAAAATCTGGATATGGCGTTAAAAAATCAAAAACATAATCTTTTTCGTGACCAAACCAATCTTCCCATCCTTCATTCCAACCTTCAACTAAAACCCCATTAAAACCATTTTTTGCTGCAAAATCGATATATTCTTTAACGTGTTTTGTGTTTGCAGCGTGTGTTACGCTTGGTTTCGCTTTAGAATAATCGGTTACTCCAAGTTGAACCGAAGGATAATCGTTGGTGTACGACCAAGAGCTTTTTCCAGTAATCATTTCCCACCAAACACCGACGTATTTCACAGGTTTAATCCAAGACGTATCTTCAATTTTACAAGGATCATTTAAATTTAAAGTCATTTTTGAAGCTAAAATTTCACGCGCATCATCACTCGCCATAATTGTTCTCCAAGGCGAATTGCTTGGCGCTTGAATATGACCTTTATCGCCTTTAGCATCTGGTGTCAACCACGATTCGAAAACCATATTTTTATCGTCTAAATTCAAATGCATACACGAATAATCAATTAAAGCTGCTTCGTGTAAATTGATATACAAACCAGTATCGGTTTTCATCATTAAAGCGGTTTGAACTCCGGTATCGGAAAACCAAGTTTGAGAAGCATTTTCAGATCTTGCTTTGCTGGACAAATTTCTAATTTCAGATAATTTTGAAGTTGTATAATCATATTCTTGAGTATCATAATCACCAGAAATCCAATAAGCGGTATGATTTCCAGCCATTGCAAATTGTGTTCTTTCTTCTTTTATTACAAAATAAACAAGATTTTTTTGTGCTGGAAACTCGTATCTAAATCCTAAACCTTCATCAAATAATCTAAAACGAATAACAATTATTCTGTCGGTTGATTTTTGATTTAGTGTCACCGCCAATTCATTATAATGATTTCGAATTTGAGCAACTTCGCCCCAAACTGGTTTCCAAGTTTCATCAAATGTTGCCGTTTTTGAATCGGAAACCAAGAAGTCATTTAATAAAGATTTTTTATCATTTTTAAGCGCAAGACCTAGCTTGCTTTGTTTTATAACTTCTTTATTTTTGTATGAAAGTTTATACGTTGGAGTTCCATCATTTAGCAATGAAAAATTCATAGAAAAAGTACCGTTTGGCGATTTTAATTCTTGTGCCTCAACACAATTTACAGCCAAAAGAAAGGCGAAAAGTAGTACGATATTTTTTTTCATTTTATGTTTTTATATAACAGTTAATAAACTATTTGGTTCAACAATTACTTCTTTTCCATTGACATAAACCGAAATACTATGGTTTCCTTCTAAAGAAAAATGAGTTTCATATTGATTCACTGCAACTTTAAGTATTTGGTTTCTGAAATTGATTTTAAACGAATAACCTTCCCATTCTTTTGGGATTTTTGGTGCAAAATGTAACGCATCATTTTTGACACGCATTCCTCCAAAACCTTCTACAATACTCATCCAAGTTCCCGCCATTGATGTGATGTGACAGCCTTCTTCCACTTCTTTATTGTAATCGTCTAAATCCAAACGAGACGTTCTCAAATAGAAAGTATAGGCCATATCCATTTTGTCTAAAACTGCTGCTTGAATAGAATGTACGCAAGGCGAAAGCGAACTTTCGTGAACGGTAAAAGCTTCATAAAACTCAAAATTTCGTTTTAATTCTTCTTTAGAAAAATGTTCTTCAAAGAAATAGAAACATTGCAAAACATCGGCTTGTTTTATAAAGGGTGAACGTAAAATTCTATCCCAAGACCATTTTTGATTAATCGGTCTTTGACTTTTATCTAAATCGGCAACTTTCACTAATTCCTTATCTAAGAACCCATCTTGTTGAAGGTAAATGTCTAATTCTTTGGAAAAGGGGAAATACATTCCATCAGCCACTTTTTTCCAAGATTGCAATTCTGAATCTGAGATTTTCACTTTTTCAGAAATTCTATTGTGATCTGCTGGATATTCAAGAGCCACTTTTTGAATTTGTTCGTAAGTATAATCCAAACACCATTTTGCAATATAATTGGTATAAAAATTATTGTTTACGTTGTTTTCATATTCATTTGGACCTGTAACTCCAAGAATTACATATTGATTTAAATTGGATGAAAATGTAGCTCTTTGATGCCAAAAACGGGCAATTCCAATCAGTACTTCCAATCCTTTTTCGGGGATATAAGAGTAATCACCAGTGAAACGATGATAATTGAAAATTGCAAAGGCAATGGCTCCATTTCTATGAATTTCTTCAAATGTAATTTCCCATTCGTTATGGCATTCTTCGCCATTCATTGTAACCATTGGATACAAAGCAGCGCCGTTTGTAAAGCCTAATTTTTCTGCGTTTTCGATTGCTTTATCCAATTGATTGTAGCGATACGTCAATAAATTTCGAGCCACTTTTTGGTCTTTTGTAGCCATATAAAATGGAATACAATAAGCTTCAGTATCCCAATAAGTTGAACCGCCATATTTTTCGCCAGTGAACCCTTTTGGCCCAATATTCAATCGAGAATCTTTCCCTAAATAGGTTTGGTTCAATTGAAAAATATTAAAACGAATGCCTTGTTGCGCTTTGATATCGCCATCAATAGTAATGTCTGACATTTCCCAGATTTTCGCCCAAGCTTGAATTTGGTTTTCCAACAATTGGTTATACCCTAATTCTAATGCTTTTCTGATTACATTTTCTGCTGCAATTTGAGTGTTTTCGTGGTTTAAAGAAACCGTATAACCTCCTATTTTCTGGATTGTTATTTTTTCGCCTTGAGCGGCATTTACAAAATAGTCAAATTGAATTTTTTCTGAAGTTGAAGTGCAATCGTTTGGATAGGAATTTTGATTTTTATCATTTATGAAAATAGAATTTTGCATAAATGTAGTTGCTATAAAATGCGTTTTAAAGGTTTGCGCAGTTACAAATGCTGCATTTCCAGAATTTTTCACACCAATTGGCTCCCAGAATTTTTCTTCCCAATTCGCATCTTCATTGGAAACTCCAGCATCAATATAAGGTTTAAATACGATTTTTGCCTCTTTATTTAAAGGTGTAATTTCATAATTTATAACACCTAATTCATCTAAGTCTAATGACAAAAAGCGACGAATATTTACGGCAATTTCAGTTCCGTTTTCTAATGTAGCTTCAAAACAACGGTGGTACCAACCTTCTCGCATATTCAATTCTCTGCGAAAGTTTTTTACTGTTTTGCATGTATTTAAATCGAGTTGTTCCTCGTTGATTTCAATGTCAATACCAATCCAATTTGGTGCGTTTAATACTTTGGCAAAATATTCAGGATAGCCATTTTTCCACCAGCCCACTTTTGTTTTGTCAGGATAATAAATTCCTGCAATATAGCTTCCTTGAAATGTTTCTCCCGTATAATTTTCTTCAAAATTAGCACGTTGTCCCATAGCACTATTCCCAATACTGAAAAGGCTTTCTGATGATTTCACGCTTTCTTTGTTAAATCCTTCTTCTATAATTGACCAATTGTTTGGCTTTATATAATCTTGGTTCATTCTTTTTTTATTTAAAGATTCAAATTGAATCTTTTAATTAATTAACTTCTCTATAAATTCTATATTTATTTGAGTAAAATCTTCAAAAATGAAATCGGCTTCAAAGAGAATTTTATTTTCCCCAATTCCGATACTTTTCATTTTTGCAGTATTTGCAGCTTGAATTCCTGCAACAGAATCTTCAAATACAATGGAATTTTCATTACTTATTCCTACTAGCTTTGCGGCTTGCAAAAATACTTCGGGATCTGGTTTTGCATTTGAAACATCATTTCCGTCAACAATTGCATCAAAATAATGAAGTATTCCTGTTTTTTCTAAAATAGGTCTTGCGTTTTTACTTGCAGATCCTAAAGCAATTTTTTGGTTATTCTCTTTTAAATATTTTAATATTGGAAGAATACCAGGTAACAATTCACCTTCATCGATATCAACTAAATAGGACAAATAGTTTTCGTTTTTTTGAAGCAACCATTTGTTTTTATCTTCTTGCGAAGCTTCTACCTTTCCTAATTCTAATATCAATTCAAGGGAACGCACGCGGCTAACTCCCTTTAATTGTTCATTATGTTCTAATGTAAATCCGATCCCTATTGCTGTTGCAATTTTTTGCCAAGCGATAAAATGATATTTGGCTGTGTCAACAATTACACCGTCAAGGTCGAAAATAAATGCTTTTATATTCATTATTATTAATCTGTAATGGCGTTTTTATCCGTTATTAAAAGTGTACTAATTCCTCCAAGTAGCAAAGAAATTCCTGCCAATGTCATAGAATGAATGGTTTCATTTCCAATTAACTTGTAAAAGAAGTTAATCGCTCCAAGTGCGGCAATTATTTGTGGAATAACGATGAACATATTGAATAAACCCATCATTGTCCCCATTTTCTTAGGATCTACTGCGCTTGAAAGCATCGCATAAGGCATTGATAAAATACTTCCCCACGAAATTCCGATTAATATAAAGGAATAAAGTAATGTTTCGGGAGTTGCATAAAACATGATAATAAATCCAATTCCGCCTAAAATTAAAGAAAGCATATGAATGTATTTTCTATTAATTTTTTTCATAGCCGTGTAAAATGTCAATAATAATGCAAAAGCCATTGATGACAATCCGTAAATTCCCATTGACGAACCTACTAAATTAGCAGCATCTTGGTATTTGGTATTTTCAACATTAAATGCAGCAGCTTGATTGGCATTTGATAAATCATAGTTTTTTTCGATTGGAGCAGGCGCTTTAAAAACGTGTTCTGTTAATGCAGGTGTTGCCATACTCCACATAGTGAAAAATGCAAACCAACTGAAAAACTGAACGAGTCCAAGTTTTTTCATTGTTGACGGCATTTCCTTAACACTTAATGTAATGTCTTTAAAAAAATTGGATTGTTTTTTCTCTTCTTCAAAAACGGCAATATCTTCTGGCGGATATTCTTTGGTTGTGAAAATTGTAAATAAAATACTCGTAATAAATACAAATGCACCAATTGCGAAAGCCACTTTTACAGACATTGGCAAAACGCCAGCTGCTGCTTCATTTGAAACTCCAAATTGGTTTACAATCCAAGGTAAATTGCTAGCAATCCAAGTTCCAATTCCAATGATAAGAGTTTGCATTACAAATCCGTACGATCTTTGAGAATTGGGAAGTTTGTCGGCAACAAGTGCGCGAAACGGCTCCATACTAATATTGATAGAAGCGTCTAAAACCCATAATAATCCGGTAGCAACCCAAAGAGTTGGTGAATTTGGAACAAAAAGCAATGCTAATGAGCTCAAAATTGCACCAATCAAAAAATACGGTTTTCGTCTTCCGAATTTAGGATGCCAGGTATTATCTGACAAATACCCAATTATAGGTTGAACTATTAAACCAGTTAGTGGTGCCGCAATCCAAAGTAAAGGGATTGCATCTTGTTCCGCTCCTAAAGTTTGGAAAATTCGTGACATGAATCCTCCTTGTAGAGCAAAACCAAATTGTATTCCTAAGAATCCGAAACTCATGTTCCAAATTTCCCAGAAACTTAATTTACGCTTTTCCATTATCGTTTTTTAAAGATTTGAACGATAAGCGCGATGCTTATCAAAACTTAATTTAAATTTTCGAAGTAAAAATATAAGCGTTGATAATCTGCGGTAAATATATAATTTTTTTTAGAGCAAAACTTTTTTAATATAATTTTATTTTATTTTGTTGATTCTCGTTCTACAAGTTCCGTTTCGATAACCTCCGTTTTGTAGTGTTCCTCAATTTCTCCATCCTCGTTTTCAATTTCTTCCATTTCTAATCTTTCAATTAGCATTTTAGCGGCTTTAGCCCCCATTTTCACTCCGTTTTGTCCCACAGTGGTTATGCTTGGTGAAGAATATTTAGATATTAATCCATCTGTAAATCCAATTATAGACAACTCTTCAGGAACTTTTTTCCCTAAACGGGCTGCCACCTTAATGGCGGTAACCGCAAATAATTCATTAACTGCAAAAACGGCATCTACGGATTTTGTTTTTAATAATTCTTCAATAGAATCTTCAAAATGTTCCGTGTCTTCAATTCTAATTATTAAATTTTCATCTATTTTAATATCATTGTTTTTTAATGCTTTTTTATAGCCATCAGTTCTTAATTTACCTACGCTTACATAATCAACAGTGGTAATTAAGGCGATCTTTTTCAATCCTTTATCAATTAGAAATTGAGTAGCATTAAATGCGGCCAAATGGTCATCAATAATAACTTTGTCGCAGAGTATGTCATTCGTAATTCTATCAAACATAACGACAGGCATTCCCTGGTTGATTACTTCTGTAATATGATGAAAGTCCTTTTTTTGTTGCGTTTCTTTAGACAACGACATGATAAAACCATCAATATTTCCATTGGCAAGTGTTTCCATATTGATAACTTCCTTGTCAAAAGATTCGTCGGAAAGACAAATAATAACATTGTATCCATTTTCATTTGCAACATGTTCTATACCACTAATAATTGTAGTAAAAAAGTGATGAATAATCTCTGGGATTATGATGCAAATAGTTTTGGTTTTTCTGTTTTTTAAACTCAGTGCGATGTTGTTTGGTTTGTAATTGTAAAACTTTGCGAAAGCCTGAACTTTTTGTCGTGTATCTTCACTGATTTCCAAGCTATTACGAAGGGATTTTGAAACTGTAGAAATGGAAACATCAAGTTCCCTTGCAATTTGTTTGAGTGTAATTTTTTTCCTCATGTGAAATCGATAAATAAATAATTCGTACTAAAGATAATTTTAATTTTAATTATTTGTAAATTTAAGCTTAAAATAGTAAATTATACATAAACTTTTCAACACTATCACGTTTTCGTAGTTAAAAAAAAAATTATTATTTTGATAATCGTAATATTTTCATAAATTTATTATTCGAAGTATAAATATAGGCAAAAAACAAATTTTTTAACTTAAACAAAATGTATGAAAACAATTTACAAAAAGTTGTTATTTTTATTCTTACTACTACCACTTAGTGTTCTCTCTCAGAATACTTTAAGCGGAGTTGTTCTTGACAAAACATCAGGACAACCATTGCCAGGGGTAAATGTAGTAGTTTCAGGCTCATCTAAAGGTGCGGCCACAGATTTTGACGGAAAATTTCAATTGTCAAAAGTGGTGAAAGGCGACAAAATCGTTTTTTCATTCATTGGATTTAAATCCGAAACAATTGAGTATTCTAATCAAACTTCAATTAGTGTTAGCCTTGAAGAAGATGCTAACTTATTAAGCGAAGTTGTTGTTCAAATTGGTTACGGTTCGGTGAAGAAAAAGGATGCTACAGGATCATTAACCACTGTAACATCTAAAGATTTTAATAAAGGTTCAATAATTTCTGCGGATCAATTATTGACAGGAAAAGCTGCCGGAGTTCGAATCACCACTAATGGTGGACAACCAGATGCCTCTCCAAATATTAGAATTAGAGGTGGAGCTTCGCTTTCTGCGAACAACAGCCCTCTTATCGTTATTGACGGAATACCTGTGGACAATACTACTCCAGCCGGTGTAGGGAATCCATTTTCACTAATCAATCCAAACGATATTGAAAGCTTTACGGTATTGAAAGATGCTTCTGCTACAGCAATTTATGGTTCTAGAGCATCTAATGGGGTGATAATTATTACTACTAAAAGAGGCGCAAAAGGAGCGATGAAATTTAACTTTTCAACCACTGTAATAACAGGTAGTGTTGGAAAGAAAATTAACGTAATGGATGGAGCAACATTTACTAGATTTATTCAAGAAAATCACCCAACATATACTAATTTATTGGGAGTTGATGATCCAAATTCTTCTTTATCCGATGATTTATCAACTCCAGAAGTAGAAGGACGTATTTTAAGTAATACCGATTGGCAAGATCAAATTTTCAGAAATTCGTTTTCTGTTGATAATAATTTTAGTGCTTCTGGAAGTATATTTAAATCTATTCCATTTCGTTCATCTATTGGATATTTGAGCAGTCAAGGAATCGTAAAGGAAAATGATTATGAACGTTTCAGTTATTCGTTAAAATTAACTCCTACTTTATTAAAGGATAAATTAAAAGTTGATTTCAATGCGAAGACAATTTTTACCAATAAAAATTCTATTGATGAAGGAGGAGCTTTAGGAGGTGCAATAAATATGGATCCAACAAAACCTGTTTATGACAATTCAGCGTCTAACCGTTTTGGAGGATTTTACCAAAGTACGCGTGTAGATGGAAATAGACTACTATTAGATGGAGCTTATAATCCATTAGCTCTTTTGGAACAACGTTCTCGACCAGAAAGAGCATTTCGTTTCTTAGGAAATGTAGAATTGGACTATAAGCTTGACTTTGTACCAGGATTACGTGCTGTTGTAAATATGGGATTAGATGCTTCTAGAGCGAAAATCAGAGAAACGTATAGTGACAATTCACTAGCTACATATCGATTTAATAGCACAAACACCGACATTAACTCTAATTATGTTTTTAATCCAGGAGAAAATTATTTAGAAAACCAAACGATGACCAACACTACTTGGGATTCTTATTTGGCGTATGCTAAAAAATTAAACGGATTCATGACCAAGTTTGATGTTCAAGCAGGATATTCGTATCAAAATTTTAAAAATGACGGAAATAAAGTGCTTTACCAATATAATAATGATTCTGGTTTAAGAGAATTAGTTGTTAATACTCAAAACCCAACGAATCGTTATTACAATACCTTAAACTTACAATCCTTTTTTGGAAGAGCAAATATTGATTTTACAAATAAATACTTAGTAACATTATCACTTCGTTCTGATGGTTCTTCTTTGTTTAACAAAGATAGTCGATGGGGTTATTTTCCAGCAGCTGCATTGGCATGGAAAGCAAAAGAAGAGAGTTTCTTGAAACAGGTAGCATTCGTTAACGATTTAAAAGTTCGTTTAGGATATGGTAAAACGGGTCAACAAGACATCACAGGAAATGTTGGATTTTATCCATCTACTCCCTTGTTTGCAGTTGGAAGTACCACTAGTCAATACCTAGATAATTCTAATTTATATTCAGCATTAGCTTACAATCCTGATTTAACTTGGGAAAAAACAACGTCTTACAACTTAGGATTGGATTTTGATTTCTTCAAAAACAATTTTGTAACAGGAAGTTTTGATATCTATAAAAGAGACACTAATGACTTATTAGCGAGAGTTCCTCTTGCGCCTGGTCAAGGATTATCGGATACTTTTGTTAAAAATGTAGGTTCTACTTCAAGTAAAGGGTTTGAATTGGGTTTAAATTTCAATCCGATAACTACAGATAAGATGAGTTTATCAATTAATTCAAATTTAGCCTATAATCGATCTGAAGTTACCAGTCTAAAAGATGTAAGTTCAATTCAGGCTAGTGAGTCAGGATTGCCATCAGGAACTGGAGTAATATTAGGATATCATGCGGTTGGTTTTCAACCGTATTCTGCGTGGGTTTTCCAACAACTATATAATGAAGCAGGAGAACCAATTGTAGGTGCTTTTGTAGATAGAAATGGAGACAATGCAATCACTAATGATGACCGTTACTACAAAGCAATGCGTCCAAATTGGACTTTTGGATTTGGATTTAATTTCAATTATGGAAATTGGGATGTGAGTTCTGCTTTCAGAGGACAAATAGGAGGACAGGTATATAATTCTAGAGTTTTAACCTCTGGTTGGGTAGATAAAGCTTTGCCATCAAATTCAAATAGTTTGTCAAACGTCTTGAATTTCTATGATAGCGCTTCAGATTTGGATTTTCAAAACATGAACGGAAATACAACATTCTCTGATTATTTCCTTGAAAACGCTACTTTCTTGAGATGTGAAAATATTGTGGTTGGTTACAAGTTCAATAAATTTTACAAAGGAAGTTCTTTGCGAGTTTATGGAGCTTTAAACAATCCTTTTATACTGACCAAGTATTCTGGGCAAGATCCTGAAAACTTTAACGCTATCGACAATAATTTCTATCCAAGACCCAAAATGGTCACTCTTGGTTTAAGCTTAGATTTTTAATAACAACAATATGAAAAATATGAAATTAATCAAAGTTTTTGGATTGGGACTTTTCTTAGCACTTGCAGGAGCATGTACTGACGATTTGAATACCAAGCCAAAAGTAGAGTTGTCATTAGAACAACTTTTACAACAAGATCCTAATGCAATTAAGGGAATTCTCTCTAAATTATATGGCTCATTTGCCCTTTCAGGTGCTAATGGACCTGGGAGTTCTGACATTAGTGATGATCCGGGAGAATCTCCATTTTTGAGAGGAATTATCAACCTGCAAGAATTTAGTGCAGACGGAATGAAAAACCGTTGGGGAGATAATGGATTAGACCAATTGACTACTACGTCAAACTGGGATGAGAACAACAAGTTCTTCAGATATTTGTATAATAGAGCGTATTATACGATTCCACAATGCAACAATTTAATCAACGTTTTAGATAATGTTGATGTTGCCAATGAAGATGCTGTAAAAAGTGAAGTTCGTTTCTTACGTTCTTTATCCTATTATTATTTAATTGATTGTTTTGGGAAAGGAGTATTGGCAACTGAAGACAACTTCGGAACCTCTGCACCATTGCCACAAGCATCAAGAGAGGAATTGTTTAATTATGTAGAATCTGAATTGCTAGCTATCGAAGGAACTATTCCAACAACTAATGATTATGGTAGAGCAAACAAGTCAGTAGTACGATTTTTATTAGCAAAATTATATATCAATGCTGAGGTGTATACAGGAACCGCAAGATATACAGAGGCGTTAACCTATGTTAAAAAAGTAATTAGCGAAGGGGGGTATACTTTATCAACTGATTTCGGAAAAAATTTCTCTAAAGATAATAATACGTCTACAGAAATTATCTATCCATTAATTGCAGACGCTCTGGTTAGTCAAAGTTACGGTAATACAACTTACATTGTAAATGGAAGCTTAAGTTCAGACACAATGCCGTTAAGTACTTTTGGCGCAACTGATGGATGGGGTGGACATAGAGCTACTAAAGCGTGGTATGGTTTATTCGGTAATTTATCTACTTCTACAGATGCTAGAGCTCAATTGTTTTGGACTACGGGACATACATTTGAAATGACTGATTACAAACAGTGGTCTAACGGATACCCTTCTACTAAATTTAGAAACAATGCGTTCGGTCAAACGACTACGCCAACTGGTTTCTCTGGAACAGATTTTCCTTTATTTAGACTGGCAGATGCTTATTTAATGTATGCAGAATGTGCAGTAAGAGGAGCTGCTGGAGGAACATTATCAGAAGGATTAAACTATGTAAATCAAGTTAGAACTCGCTCACAAGCCGCAACAATTTCTGCGAATGAATTAACATTAAACTTTCTTTTAGATGAAAGAGCAAGAGAGTTAAACCTTGAAGGACACCGTCGTACTGATTTAATTCGTTTCGGAAAATTCACAGGAGGAAGTTATTTGTGGCCTTGGAAAGGAAATGCCGTAAACGGAACTTCAATTCCGGCTAACTATAATCTTTTTCCAATTCCGTTAACTGCTTTACAAGCAAATCCAAACTTGACTCAAAACCCAGGATATTAATATTAAAATAAAATAAAATGAAAAATATTTTTAAAATCGCAGCTCTAGCTGTATTGTTTATCACAGGTGTTTCCTGTGAAAATGACGACCAAATGATTGTTTCAAATGTTGGTGGTCCAGAATTACTAACTCCTGTAAATGGAAGTTCTTATGTATTATCTCCTGCTACACCAACTGCAGAGGCAACTACTTTGGTTTGGAATCATGCAAATTATAGTATTCAAACAGAAGTAAATTATACCATTGAAGTGGCAGTTGCAGGAACTGAATTTGCAACTATTATTTCTGGAGGAACTACTACAAATCGTTTCGCAACATGGACAGTAGAAGCGTTCAATGCTGTAGCTTTACAGGCAGGATTAATTCCATTTTCTGTAGGTCAATTAGATATTAGAATAAAATCAGCATTAGGTACTAATGCGGAACTAGTTGATTATTCAAATGTGGTAACTGTTTCAGTTAAACCATTTTCAACTGAATTACCTAAAATTGCAGTTCCTGGAAATCACCAAGGTTGGGCACCGCCTGTAGCTCCAGTATTGGCCTCTTCAGGATATGGTCAAACGGATTATGAAGGATATGTATGGTTAAACGGAGCATTTAAATTTTTGGCACCTAATGCTTCTGGTGCTTTTGCATGGGGTTCTCCAGACTGGGGTGATGACGGAACTTTTTCTGGAGTTTTAAAACTAACTGACGAATCGAATTGTTCTGTTTCTACTGCAGGATACTATAGAGTTAAGGCAAATACTACTACATTATTATATTCTGTTGCTCCAGTTAGCTGGGGAATAATTGGAGCTGCAACCCCAACAGGTTGGGATTCAGATACTGATTTCGTTTATAACTCAACAACTAAAAAACTTGAAATCGCAAGTATTGCTTTGGTTCCAGGAAACTTCAAATTTAGAGGAAATAACGCTTGGAGTAATGGTTTTGATTACGGGACTGTTAATGCAGATGGATATTTAGTTGAAGGTGGTGATTTAACATTTAATGGCGCAGCTGGTAATTACAAAGTAGTATTGGATTTGTCTAATCCTAGAAAATACACTTACTCAATTACGGCTAACTAATTTTTTTATTTTTTATTTATTAAAGGGCTTTCAAAAGAAAGCCCTTTTCTATCATTAATTTTATTCCATGAAAAATTTTTACTTCATTTTTGTATATCTATTATTCAGTAATATAATATTCTCTCAAGCTTCTTGGCAAGGCGCAATAACACCTGAATCTAATCAATCAGCAACCATTTTATTTGATAAAACAGGTACGGGTTTAGCGACTTATTCAGGAACAATATATGCCCATACTGGAGTTACTTTAAACGGTGCCGCTTGGTCAAATGTTATAGGGTCGTGGGGAAATAATACAACACAACCTTCTTTAACATTAGTTTCAGGAAATATTTTTAAATTAGTGCTAACGCCAACTATTCTAGCTTATTATGGTGTTACTTCAGGAGTTGTATCTAAAATAAATCTTGTTTTTAGAAATGCAGCTGGTGATGCACAATCAACAGATTTAATATTAAATGTTGGTGCATTTCAATCAACATTGGTTCAGCCAACTGAAAATAGTACGACAATTATTAATTCAGGCGGAAGTCTAACTGTTTCTGCAAATAATACCGGTGGAAATGCTAGTTATACTTTAAAGGCGAATGGAGTTAGTATAAACTCAACTTCAAGCGCAACAACATATTCATTCACTCATAATTCAATTACATCAAATCAAAACTACGAATTGGTAGTTTCTTTTGGAGGAGCAACACAATCTAAGTTTTTTAATGTAATGTTAAATCCAGTAACGGTTAGTCAAGCATTGCCTTCATCAACATTAATTGACGGAATAAATTATAATTCAGATACGTCTAAGGCAACTTTGGTATTAGATGCCCCTGGAAAAGATTTCGTGTACGTTGCGGGTAGTTTTAACAATTATCAACCCGATGCCTCTTTTGCAATGAAAAAAGATGCAACGTCAGGAAAATTTTGGTTGGAATTAACGGGGCTTACTGCTGGAGTTAATTATAATTATCAATATTGGGTAGCCGATGCAACACCAACAGTGGGTTCGCCAGCATTAGTAAAAACGGCAGATCCATATTCTACATTAGTTTTATCGCCTTTTGATGACCCTTATATTCCAGCGTCAAATTATCCAAATATCCCAACATATCCTAGTGGACAAGAAAGAGAAGTTACGGTTTTAAAAACAGGAGAAACAGCCTACAATTGGCAAGTAACTAATTTTAACAAACCTAAAAAAGAAGATTTAATAGTATATGAAGTTTTAATTAGAGATTTTGATGCAACGAGAAGTTTTCAAGGGCTGATTAATAGAATGGATTATTTTAAAAATCTTAAAGTAAATGCTATTCAATTAATGCCCGTAATGGAATTTGAAGGCAATGAAAGTTGGGGATATAATACATCTTACCACATGGCCTTGGATAAATTTTACGGGACTAAAGAAAAGATGAAAGAATTCGTTGATTTGTGCCACCAAAACGGAATTGCCGTAATTCTTGACGTGGCGTTAAACCACGCCTTTGGAAGAAATGCAATGAACAGGATGTGGATGAATGATCCTGATGGGGATGGTTGGGGCGATCCCGCATCTGATAGTCCCTATTTTAATATGATTGCGACACACAGCTACAGCGTTGGAAGTGACTTTAATCACCAACAATCACGCACTCAAAATTATGTGAAACGTGTAGTTAAACAATGGATCCAAGAATTTAAAATTGACGGTTTCAGATGGGATTTGACGAAAGGATTTACACAAAATGCAACTGGAAGTGATGCCAATACCAACGCGTACCAACAAGATAGAGTAGACGTATTAAAAAATTATGCTGATTACGCTTGGAGTTTAGACCCAACACATTACGCTATTTTCGAACATTTAGGTGCGGATAATGAAGAAAAAGAGTGGGCCAATTATAGATTATCAGAAACGCCTAGCAAAGGGGTTATGATGTGGAGTGAAATGACCTATGCCTACTCTCAACTTGCTGGAGGCTATGCTTCGGGGGCAGATATTTATAGAATTGGAAGTGACGCCCATGCAGGGTTTTTAGGAAAACGAGTAATCGGATACCCAGAAAGCCATGATAAAGAACGCTTGTTATATACCGCTATGACAGCGGGAAATGTTGTTGGTTCAGCACCCCCATTTGGAAATTTAAATAATGCATTGGGAAGAATGTCAGCAATTGGAGCTTCTTTTTTGCTGGTTCCAGGACCAAAAATGATTTGGCATTTCGCTGCTTTAGGAATGCAAAATTCGATTTACGATTGCAATAACGGGACTGTAAACACTGAGTCTGATTCAACACCTGGAAATTGTAAATTAAATACAAAGCCACAGCCACAATGGACTGAAAACTGGCTTGGAGTTTCTCAAAGAGCAAAGATTTATAACGATTGGGCAAAAATGATTTCTCTAAAAATTAATGAACCTGTTTTTGAAGGAAGTTATGCAATTAGTCCAGATGCTAATAATGTGAAGCAGAGAATTTACATATATGATAATGCGTTGCCATCAACGCAATTGAAAAATGTAGTAGTTTTAGCTAATTTCTCAGTGGCTAATTTAAATATTGTACCCTCATTTCCGTATTCTGGAACTTGGTATAACTTGATGGATAATACTAGTATAAATGTAACTGACGTTAACGCCGTAATTACAATCAATTCCGGGCAATTTTTAATTTATGGAAACAAATTGGCAACGCTACAAATTAATGATGTAGAATTAACTATGGAGATAGGTTTGTTTCCAAATCCAACATCAAATTATTTCACAATTGACGCTCCAACATCAAAAGTTGAAATTTATTCTTTAACAGGACAATTGGTGAAAAGTTTTAAAAGCAATTTTAATAGCGAATCACAATTTGAAGTTAATGATTTAAACAATGGAATTTACCTTGTAAAAGTTACAGATACCAACGATAGAGAAGCGACTTTAAAGTTAGTGAAACAATAGAATATTTTATTTTTATTAGTAATTATTAAAACCATACGTTTCGGCGTGTGGTTTTTTTGATTTTATTAAAAATAATTTATCAACACGAAAACGTTGTAGTGAATTGCTAAATATTATTGTATTATTAATTTTACTAAATTTATAAACAAAATTGAAAAATAATAACAATTAATTAAACTATATGAAAAAATTATACCTATTAATCTGCTTATTCGTTATTTTTTTTGAAGGGTTTTCACAAATATGGGTAAATCCTTTAACAAATGGAAGGCCGATTACTTCTTATTATTTAGGAGATCGAATAACGGCAAATTGGTATTTTCAATTTGAAATTGGACAAAGTACTTGGAATAGTTCTGAAGTTGGAATAGGTCAAACTTCTGACGGATCAACAGGATGGAGTTGGTCTTCAGCAACTTGGTATTTAGATGGAGCTGGATCGAATAAAAGGGTACAAAGAGACATTAGTAATTTCCAATTTACTGCTTCTGGTGCATGGTTTGTAGTTGGAAGAGCAAAAGCTAACGCTGTAGATAATTTTACCTATGCAGATGCGGGAACATGGACTAACGATACAAATTTAACTGCAAGTACTTCGGAGGGAAGTTGTCCTTATTTCTCTGTTTCTGATTTATCAAATCCTACAAATCCAATAGTCGTAACAACCAATTCAGATTCTCAGTTAACACTAAATTGGACAAAATGGAATAGTAAAAATGTTATGATTGTTAGAAGATTAACATCAGCCGCAAATAACGATGTTCCAGTTGCAGGCACTGCTTATGCTATTGGTGCACAGCTTGGAACAGGTACTGTAGTTTATAACGAGAATGGTACTAGCTTTACAGACACAGGCTTAGCGCCTGTACAAAGTTACACATACACACTATACTCTGAAAATAATAGTTATTATAGTTCTGGAGTATCCTCTGTTGGAATTACTCCTGTTTCTTGGAATGGAACAAGTTGGTCCAATATAAGTGGGCCTACTTCTTCAATCGATGCAATAATTGACGGAAATTTTTCTACAACTGCATCTGGGGTTACCGCAGGATTTTCAGCAAAAACATTAACTGTTAATGAGTCAAGATCATTTACTATTAATACTGGTCATAACATAACGGTTGCGGGCGCAATTACTAACACCGGTACATTCACAGTTCAAAACAATGCCAACTTAGTTCAAACCAATACTACTACGGTAACCAATTCTGGGAGCATAGTAGTAAATAGAAACAGTGCCAACATTCAACTGTATGATTATACGTTATGGAGTTCGCCAGTGGCAGGACAAAATTTACGTAACTTTTCGATTAGTACTTTAGCTTCTCGTTTTTACACTTATAATTCTGATAGTAATTTATACAATGTAGTTGATTTTACAAGTCCTGTAAATTTTGCCCCTGCAACAGGTTATTTAATCCGGGCACCTGATGATTGGACTGCCGGAGCTACTGCCGTACCTTTTAGCGGTACCTTTTCGGGAGTTCCTAATAATGGAACAAATGGAACCATATCGCTTTCAGGGTTAACTTCGGCAAAATTTTATGCTGTAGGAAATCCTTATCCTTCAACTATATCTGCTAACTTATTTTTAAGTGGTAATACCACAGATGGGACATTGTATTTTTGGAGAAAAACCAACAATTCAGTAAACACCTCTTATGCCGCCTATACTACTGCTGGAGGAGTTGCAAATTCAGGAGGTAGTTCATCAATTACTCCAGATGGAACAATTCAAGTTGGCCAAGGTTTTATTGTAAAAACAGCTGCTTCTACTTTGAATTTTACTAATGCTATGAGAACTTCAAGTAATACGAGTCCATTTCTAAGAACTACTGAAGACAGAAACCGTTTTTGGTTGAACTTAACTTCTATAACTGGTGCTTTTTGTCAAACAATGGTATCCTACATGCCATATGCTACTTCAGGAGTAGATAATGCTATTGACGGTCGTTATTTTAATGATTCTCCAATTGCTTTAACGTCTTTAATTAATGGAGAAGAATATACAATACAAGGAAGGGCATTGCCGTTCAATACTAACGATGTAGTTCCCCTAAATTTTAAAACAGATATAGCAGGAAATTATACAATCGCAATAGATCATGTAGATGGATTTTTTAGCACTGGCCAACCCATTTATCTTAAAGATAATTTATTGAATACCGTCACAAATTTGTCGACAGGAAGTTACTCTTTTGCAAGCGCAATTGGAACTTTTAATTCAAGATTTGAATTAGTTTATCAAAGTGTTCTAGAGGTAAATACCTCCGAATTTTCTCCGAATAGTGTTATAGCATATAGTGAAAATGGGGAAATTAATATTAACACAGGCAAAACCCTTATAGATCAGATTAGGGTTTATGATTTACAAGGGCGTTTGTTAGTTGAGAAAAAACAAATCAACGCTACAGAAACTAAAATCACGACTTCTGCTTCCAACCAAGTATTGCTGCTAGAAATTACAGCTACTACCGGTACTAAAGTCATCAAAAAAATCATTCAATAAATAAATAAAATAAGAAACCATGAAAAAAAGTTTATTGAAATTTATTGCATATAATTTGTTTGTCTTTTTGAGCTTAAGCGCTATAGCACAATCCCCTGGGAGTGAAAATTCATCGGGAAATCTAGAAACCCCAGACCCAGCCGCACCTATAAACGATTATATAATTCTAATGTTAGTTGTTGGCGTATTAATTAGTTTTTATATGTTTAAAAAGAAACTAAACTCAATTATAAAATAATTATTTTTCTTAAAAAAATTCCTAACTACCAAAAATACGATTGGGGAATAATTTCACAGATGAATCACAATTCGAAATAAGCGATTTAAATAAAGGAATTTATCTTGTGAAAAACACCGTCAAAGCAATAGAGAATCAACCTTAAAATTGATTAAACAATAAAATTTGAGTTTTTAGTTGATGAAAACCATACGTTTCGGCGTGTGGTTTTTTTTGATACAATGAGGGTAGTTTGTATAAATAAAAAACCTCAAACAAAAAGTTTGAGGTTTTACAGAGCGAAAGACGAGGCTCGAACTCGCGACAACCAGCTTGGAAGGCTGGAGCTCTACCAACTGAGCTACTTTCGCATTAACAACGGTGCAAATATAGTTAATAAGTTGGGTTTATTGCAAGTTTTTTTTGAAAAAAATGCAAATGGAAGCAATTTTTATTTTAATAATCCTAGATTTGAATGGTAATTTATTTATTATGATATTGTTATGTAATTTGTAAAGCTTAAAATAACTTTGATAAAAAATGTTTAAAATTATAGAAATTTCCGCCTTAAATACCTTTTCATTGCGGCATTCAATACTTCGTTTTGGAAAACCAATTGAAAGCTGTTATTTCGAAGGGGATGATTTGCAAACAACAAAACATTTTGGATTATTTTACAACAGCCAACTGTCAGGAGTAATTTCAGTTTTTGAATCACACAATAGCTTGTTTGCAGCCATAAACCAATTTCAAATTCGCGGAATGGCAGTTTTAGAACAACATCAAAAGAAAGGTTTTGGGGAAGCGCTTTTGAAATATTGCGAGAATCAAATCAGAATTAAAAGTGGCGAAATCATTTGGTTTAATGCCAGAGAAACCGCAATTGGTTTTTATGAAAAATCAGCATATAAAAAGATTGGCGATGGTTTTGAAATTCCCGACATTGGAATTCATTATGTGTTGTTTAAACAATTGAATTAAATAATTTAAACAATAAATATTTTTATCGCTTTATAGCCGTAATAAATAAATTACCAGCTGAAAAACCCTTTATTTTATTCACAATAAAAACATAAAATAATTGTTATTAAATTTGGTAAAAGATAATTTAGCACATTAAATCAAATTTAATCCATGAAAAAATTCCTTTTGTTCTGTTTATTTTTTATTTGCGCCACAATTTTTTCCCAAAAAAAAACACTTAAAACTGTTCCTATTCAAGGAGGAATATCAATTGATGGAAATTTAGATGAGCCTAATTGGAAAAACACACCTGTAGCCAACGATTTCTATATGTTTGCTCCCGATAACGGAAAACAAATCAGTCCAAATAAGGAAACCCAAGTGAAAATTTTATATGATAATGAAGCCATTTATATAGGTGCAACATTATATGACGACGAACCCAACAAAATTTTAAAAGAAATTACCCAACGTGACGATCAAGGAACGAGTGATAATTTTGGTGTTTTTATTAACGGATTCAATGACGGTCAACAAGATTTCCGCTTTTTTTGTACCGCATCAGGAACACAAATGGATTGTTTAGCAACCGACGTAAATGGGGAAGATTTTTCTTGGGATGCAATTTGGACGAGTAAAACCAGAATTAATGATACAGGTTGGGTGGTAGAAATGAAAATTCCGTATGCGGCCTTGCGTTTTTCAAATAACAAAACCCAAACTTGGGGGATTAATTTTGTCCGTGATATTAAGCGTGAAAATTCTATTTATACTTGGACAAATATTGATAATAAAGTTGAAAATATCATTCAGCAAGCTGGTATTTTGGAAGGAATTGAAAATATAAAAACGCCAACACGATTGTTTTTCATGCCTTATTCTTCTTTTTATTTGAATGCCAATGGCGCTCAAAAAACACTTGGAACTCTTAAAGGCGGAATGGACATTAAATACGGAATCAACGATGCATTTACGCTCGATGCCATTTTAATTCCAGATTTTGGTCAAACTAAATACGACGATAAAATCCTGAATCTTGGTCCTTTTGAGCAACAATTCAATGAAAATAGAGCTTTCTTTACTGAAGGAACCGATTTGTTCAATAAAGGAAACTTGTTGTATTCGCGAAGAATTGGCGCAAGTCCATCAATTTATCCAACAACAGCAAGTAATGAGGAAATAATTGACAATCCGTCAAGTGTAAATTTAATAAATGCACTTAAAGTTTCTGGACGTACAAAAAACGGCTTGGGAATTGGCGTTTTAAATGCCGTTACCGAAACTACCACTGCAAAAATCAGAAATAATACTGACCAATCCATTCGAAGCGAAGTAGTTGAACCCTTAACAAATTATAGTGTTTTAGTACTTGATCAACGCTTTCGCAAAAATTCATCAATTAGTTTTATCAACACTAATGTAACCAGGGACGGCAGTTTTAGGGATGCAAATGTATCCGCTTTGGTTTGGGATTTGAACACTAAAAAAAATACCTACAACCTTTCGGGTGATTTCAAATACAGTTATGTGAATGAAAGTGAAGCAAAAAAAGGAATTGCTTCAAGTTTAAACATCGGGGAAACCAGCGGTCAATATCGCTATAGTTTGGGCGCAGATATTGTTACTAAAGATTACGATAGCAACGATTTAGGAATCAATTTTCAAACCAACTATTACAGTTTATATGGAAATGCCAATTATAGAATCCTAAATTCTACTAAATACATGAATTCTTTCAATTTGAATTTAAATACCTTTTCACAATTCCAAAAAGAAACGGGTTTGGTACAAGGTAATAATTTAAATATTAGTGTGGATATCACCAACAAAAAAAATCATTATTTTGGATTTGGAATAAATGCAAATCCTTTAGAAAACTACGATTTTTATGAACCAAGAACCGAAAATAGATTTGTACTAATTCCATCAAGAATTAGCTGGAGGTTTTATTTTTCATCAAATTATAACTACAAATTTGCTTTCGATTTTAATCCTTGGTTTGCAAAATTAAATGAGTCGGGAAGAAATTCCTATGGTTTGTCGGTTGGACCAAGATACCGTTTCAATGACAAGTTTTTATTGAATTATAATTTCAATTTTAATGGACAAAATAACAATAAAGGATTTGTGGATAGTATTGATGACGACGCCAACTCAATAACGCCAAATGCTATAATTTTCGCCAATAGAAATGTAATTACCTATTCCAATTCCATTTCTGGGAAATATTCGTTTACCAGCTCAATGAATTTCAATCTTTCCGTTCGCCACTATTGGTCGTATGCCGAAAATAAAAACTTTTTGTCATTAACAGATAACGGACATTTGACCCATTTTTCGGGTTATTCTACTAATAAAAATTCCAATTTCACGTCTTGGAATGTCGATTTGTCTTATTCTTGGTGGTTTGCACCAGGCAGTCAAATCTCGATTTTATATCGTAATAATGCCGCAAATTTTGAACGTGAAATCAATAAAAATTTTGGAAGAAACGTAACCAATTTATTAAATAACGACGCTTTAAATCACACATTTTCAATTAGCGTTAAGTATTTTATAGACTACAATCAAGCTAAAAAGTTATTTTAATTTCTTAAATTTGTAGCTATTTCCAGCTGTACGTTGCAATCCACGCCAATAAGCGTGGGATTTCCACTTCCATCTGGGCTAAAAAAACTCACTGCAATGAACAAGAAAGTCATCCTAATGATACTTGACGGTTGGGGAAAATCCCCAGATCCAAAAGTTTCTGCCATCGACAATGCGAATATTCCATTCATCAATTCACTCTATAAAAACTTCCCAAGCGCACAATTACGAACCGATGGTTTAAACGTAGGTTTGCCAGAAGGACAAATGGGAAATTCGGAAGTTGGACATATGAATCTGGGCGCGGGAAGAATTATCTATCAAGATTTAGCCAAAATCAACTTGGCTGTTGAACACAAAACCTTGAACAAAGAACAAGTCTTGATTGACGCTTTTCAATATGCAAAAGACAAGAATGTTAACGTGCATTTCCTTGGATTGGTTTCTGATGGTGGCGTACATTCTCACACATCTCATTTGCGAGGATTGATTGACACAACACAAGATTTTGGACTTCAAAAAGTATTTGTTCACGCATTTACAGACGGTCGCGATGTGGATCCAAAATCAGGAAAAAAATACATTCAGGATTTAGAAAAGTATATCCAAAATACTTCCGTAAAATTAGCTTCGGTTATAGGAAGATATTATTCTATGGATCGTGACAAACGTTGGGAACGCGTAAAATTAGCGTATGATTTATTGGTAAACGGAACAGGAACTCAATCTAAAAATGCCGTTGAAAATATTGAAGAAAGTTATAAAAACAACATTACTGACGAATTTATCGACCCTATTATTATGGTGGACAACAATGAAATTCCATTGGCAACTATCAAACAAAAGGATGTCGTTATATTCTTCAATTTCCGAACAGACAGAGGTCGTGAATTGACAGAAGCGCTTTCGCAAAAAGATTTCCACGAACAAAACATGCACAAATTGAATTTGTATTATGTAACGCTTACCAATTATGACGAAAGTTATCAGAATGTAAAAGTGGTTTATAACAAAGATAATATCACGGAAACGCTGGGCGAAGTTTTGGAAAAAGCCAACAAAAAACAAATCAGAATTGCCGAAACAGAAAAATATCCACACGTTACATTCTTCTTTTCTGGAGGTCGTGAAGAACCTTTTATTGGCGAAAGCCGCATCTTAAAAAACTCACCAAAAGTAGCAACGTATGATTTGCAACCAGAAATGAGCGCCTTTGAATTGGCGGAAGCCTTAGTTCCAGAAATAGAAAAAGGCGAAGTTGATTTTGTATGTTTGAATTTTGCCAATGGCGATATGGTGGGACATACAGGCGTAATGAGTGCCGCAATAAAAGCTTGCGAAGCGGTTGACCAATGTGTAGAAAAAGTAATTACTGCGGCTTTGGCCAATAATTATACAACCATTGTAATAGCCGATCACGGAAATTGCGAAACGATGATTAATCCTGATGGAAGTCCAAATACGGCGCATACAACCAATCCAGTGCCGATTATTTTAGTTGATACCGAATTAAAAACCATTCACGATGGCGTTTTGAGTGATATTGCTCCAACTGTTTTGGCATTGATGGGAATTGAAAAGCCAGCGGTAATGAATAGAAATTCGCTTCTATAAAAATAGATGTCATTTTATTAAATAGAGCTTCTCCAATACGAGGGGCTCTTTTTTTATGAATTAAAATTGTACTTTTACCACTTATTTTATAAAAATGATTGTCCAAAAAACACGAGAAGAAATTGAATTAATGCGTGAAAGCGCACTTATAGTTTCAAAAACCTTGGGAATGATTGCACGGGAAATTAAACCTGGCGTAACAACTCTATATTTAGACAAATTAGCTGAAGAATTTATCCGTGATCACGGCGCAGTACCAAGTTTTCTTGGTTTGTATGGCTTTCCGAATTCACTTTGCATGAGTCCAAATGCACAAGTTGTTCACGGAATTCCAAATACGATTCCCCTTGAAAGTGGCGATATAATTTCAGTCGATTGTGGTGCGTTCAAAAACGGATACCACGGAGATCATGCTTACTCGTTTGAAATTGGCGATGTTGCTCCTGAAACCAAAAAATTATTACAAGTTACAAAAGAGTCTTTATATATAGGTATTCGCGAATTCAAACTCGGAAATCGCGTGGAAGATGTTGGAAATGCCATTCAAAAATATACAGAATCTCATGGTTACGGCGTCGTTCGAGAATTGGTTGGGCACGGTTTAGGGCAAAAAATGCACGAAGACCCAGAAATGCCAAACTACGGAAAACGAGGTCGCGGAAAAATGTTTGTCGAAGGAATGGTAGTTGCCATTGAACCTATGATAAACATGGGAACCAAAAACATAAAACAACTCAAAGACGGTTGGACAATTCTAACTGCCGACGGAAAACCAAGCGCCCATTTTGAACACGATGTAGCTATTATTGACGGAAAACCGGAGTTGCTTTCTACATTTGCGTATGTTTATGAAGCTTTAGGAATTGTAAGCAATGAAGAAGATGAATTTAGAAAATTGCCATTTGTAATATAATTATTTCACTAAGATTCACAAAAGAACGCAGAGATTCACTAAGATTTTATAAAATAAATATGTTTTAATATAACACAGATTTCACAGATTCCCACAGATTTCTGATATTCGAATTTTGGAATTAATGAAAAGGGTTAATCTTTAATTTTTAGAATATAACCAGGTAAAGAATTATAAATAATATAAAAATGGAAGATTACTATTTAAAGAATGAAACATATAAAATAATTGGAATTTGCATGGAAGTTCATAAAATACTAGGTAAAGGTCATAGTGAAAAAGTCTATGGGGACGCCATTGAATTTGAGTTTAAATCAAATGAAGTAAAGTATCAACGAGAATCAAAATTTAATATTTATTATAAAGAAATTGTGTTACCAAGTTACTATTTTGCTGATTTTGTAGTATTTGACGAGATAATATTGGAAATTAAGGCAATTCAAGAACTTTCAAGTAGCGAAATTAAACAAACTCTAAATTATTTGGCTGCATCTCAAAATAAAATAGGATTATTAGTTAATTTTGGCGAAGACAGCCTCAAATACAAACGAATCATATTATAAATTAATCTGTGAAATCTGTGAAATCTGTGATTAATTTTAGTATCAATATTATTTCTGATTTTTAGTAAAACAGCATAAAAAAATCATTTATAAATCAATCTGTGAAAATCTGTGAAATCTGTGTTTAAATTAATCCTCAATACCATTCCCCGCCCAATCCTAATCCGATTGAGCTATATCGCACGTCCTATTTTAGCTTTTATTTTAAAAGGAACCACTTTTACAGATCCAATTGACGGCAAAAGTTTCAAGATGTTTTTGCCTTACGGTTACGGAAACCAACGCAACAATGTGCTTTCGCCAAGTACTTTGTCTTTAGAAAGGCACCGTTTGCTTTGGTTGTATTTAAATAGTGAAACCGATTTTTTTCAATCTGAACTTGATTCAGATTCTTCTGTTAAACTAACTAAAAGTATCAAATTAAGAGATGCTGAAACGAGTTCAGTATTAAAAGTACTGCATTTTGCACCAGAACAAGCGTTTTATAAATTGTTTCGGAATCAAAAAAATATTAATTATACCACAACCGATTTGTTTTCGCCACTTGCCGATGTAAAAGCTGACATTTGCAATTTGCCGTTTCAAGATAATTATTATGATGTAATTCTTTGCAATCACGTATTGGAACACATTCCAAACGACACAAAAGCAATGCAAGAATTGTATCGTGTTTTAAAACCTGGTGGAATGGGAATTTTCCAAATACCGCAAGATTTATCTCGAACAACTACTTTTTCTGATGATTCTATCACCAATCAAAAAGAGCGCGCAGCCATTTTTGGGCAATACGATCATGTTAGAATATATGGTAGAGATTATTTTGAAAAATTAAGAAGTATAGGATTTACAGTTGTTGAAGAAGATTATACAGCCAAAATCGCATCCGAATTGGTAGAAAAATATTGCTTAGCAAAAGGCGAAATTATTCCTATTTGTTATAAATAAAATCACTTGAAATGATTTAAATGGTTCTTTTTAGTATATTTACAAAAGTGAAAACATACAATTATGGCTAAATTTTTTATTATAAAAATTGTACTCATTTTTATTTCTGCAGCCGTTTTCGCACAAGCGGAAAAAGAAGTTGAACCTCCTTTTAATATCAAAACCGTTTCTTTTGTTCAAAACGGGCAAAATGCAATTCCCATCTTCGGTTTAAACGATTCTTTCCAATTGCAATTTGATGATTTATTTGGAAATGAAGCCAATTACTACTATGAAATAACACATTACAATTACGATTGGAAACCATCCGATTTAACAAGAAACGAGTATTTACGTGGATTTGATGGATTAAGAATTCAAGATTATACCAATTCTTTAAATACGTTACAATTATTTTCACACTACAATTTAACACTTCCAAACAAGAATACACAACTTTTAGTAAGTGGAAATTACATCATCAAAATACTAAATGAAGAAAAAGAAGTAGTTTTTTCAAGGAAATTCTTGCTCTATGAAAATTTAGTTTCTGTTCCAATGCAAGTAAAAAGAGCACGAACTTTAAACACAATAAATTTCAAACAAAACATCGATTTTTCTATAAAATCACCCTCGCTTTTATTTCAAAGTCCCCTTAAAAACGTAAAAGTGCTTTTGCTTCAAAACGGAAAATTCAACGAAGCAATCACCAATATAAAACCGATGTACACCATTGGTAACGATTTAATTTACAAATACGATACCGAAACGCAATTTTGGGCAGGCAACGAATTCCTTTATTTTGAAAATAAAGACATCCGTGCGGCAAACAATTTTGTAGGAAGGGTTGACTCTAATAACGGCGTTTACAATGCCCATTTATACACCAATAATGCTCGTGCTAACAACACTTATACCTACAATCCAGACACCAACGGAAACTATATAATCCGAAATATTGGCGTAATCAATAACGAGATTGAAGCCGATTATTCCTGGGTATTTTTCACTCTTTCAGCTCCTGCCTATTACGAGAAAAAAGACATTTATGTAAATGGAATGTTCAATAACTACGCACTTTCAGAAGAAAATAAAATGGAGTATAATGAGGCAAAAGGCCTTTACGAAAAAGCACTTATGATCAAACAAGGCTTCACTAATTATCAATATGTAGTAGCCGATGCAAATAAAAATATTGATTACGAAAACGCAATTGATGGAAATTATTATCAAACTGAAAACAACTATTTTGCCATAATTTATTACCGCGAAAACAACCAACGCTACGACCGAATTATTGGAAAAGGGGTTGCCAATTCTGAAGATATTACAAACTAATTTATTTTTGAACCAATATGTTGTTTCAAGGACTATTTTTTGTAATTTTACATAAATTCAGCGTAAATAGTTATGGTATCGCAAATCACAAGAGGTATAAAAATTTCAGTTTCTACTAGTTTTGAAGGCACTTACTTCAAAAACTACAAGATACAATTTGCCTTTAGCTACCAAATTACAATCGAAAATCACAGCAAAGATTCCGTTCAATTAATGACTCGCCACTGGGAAATTTTCGATTCCCTACAAGAAACAGAAATAGTTGACGGCGAAGGAATTATAGGAAAAAAACCAGTTTTAAAACCCGGAGAATCACACACGTACAGCTCAGGATGCCTGCTAACATCGCCATTTGGCGCAATGCAAGGACATTTTAATATGGTAAATTTCACCTCTACACGAAACTTCAAAGTGGTAGTTCCAACATTTCGATTAAGTGCCCCATTTGCATTAAATTAATTTGAAGCTATTTCCAGCAGTCCATTACAACTCCTCGTCCAAAAAATCTTTTTTTCTAATGCGTTTTCAAGAGCTCCCGTTGGTCGCTTTGAAAACACAAGAAAAAATAGCTTTTTGAACTGCGGGGTTTCCATTTCCGTCTGGGCTAGAAATCCCGAAATCGAGAACATTTTTCGATATTTCAAAATTCAATTTCTAATTGTAAAACGCCAAATATCAATTTTACATTTGTACTTTTGTAAAAATATTTTCATTCAAGGGGCAAGCCCAAATTGAGCGAAGCTAAAATAAAAAAACCATGTTAAAAGGATTCTTTCATGTACCAAAAGCGGTTAACGAACCTGTAAAATCGTATGCGCCAAATTCACCTGAAAAAGCAGCAGTTCTTGCAGCTTACAAACAAATGTGGAATTCAAAAATTGATGTTCCATTGTTTATCGGAAGCGAAGAAATTAGAACCGGAAATACAAGAAATATGTCTGCGCCACACGATCACAAACACATCGTTGGTACGTATCATTTAGCAGAAAAATCACATATTGAAAAAGCCATTGCCAACGCATTAGAATCTAAAAATGCTTGGGCAAATATGGCATGGGAACAACGAGCAGCTATTTTCTTAAAAGCCGCAGAATTAATCGCAGGTCCTTACCGAGCAAGAATTAATGCCGCAACAATGATTGCGCAATCTAAAAATATTTTTCAAGCGGAAATTGACGCGTCTTGTGAATTAATTGACTTTCTTCGTTACAATGTGGAGTTCATGACGCAAATTTATAACGACCAACCAAAATCAGATTCTACTGTTTGGAACCGTTTAGAATACCGTCCTTTAGAAGGATTTGTATATGCAATTACGCCGTTCAATTTTACCGCAATTGCGGCAAATTTGCCTGCAAGCGCCGCCATGATGGGAAATGTTGTGATTTGGAAACCAAGTGACAGTCAAGTATTTTCTGCAAAAATAATCATCGATGTTTTCAAAGAAGCGGGTGTTCCAGACGGAGTTATTAACGTTGTTTTTGGCGATGCCGAAATGATTACCAATACCGTTCTTGCCAGTCGCGATTTTGCTGGAGTACATTTCACAGGATCGACTCACGTTTTCAAAGACATTTGGGCAAAAATCGGAACTAACATTCATCACTATAAAACCTATCCAAGAATTGTAGGAGAAACAGGTGGAAAAGATTTTGTTGTTGCGCATCCAAGTGCCAATGTAAAACAGGTTGCAACAGGAATTGTTCGTGGTGCATTTGAATTTCAAGGACAAAAATGTTCTGCAGCTTCAAGAGCGTATGTACCTCATAGTTTGTGGCCAGCAGTAAAACAGCAATTAATCACCGATGTAAAATCGATGAAAATGGGTTCGCCAGAAGATTTTGGAAATTTCATTACCGCAGTTATTCACGAAGGATCTTTTGATAAATTAGTAGGATTCATCGAGCAAGCAAAAAAAGACACCGATGCTGAAATAATTGTTGGTGGAAAGTATGATAAATCAGTGGGTTATTTTATTGAACCAACAATAATAGTTACAACAAATCCAAAATATGCTACAATGGAAACTGAATTATTTGGTCCCGTTATGACCATTTATGTATATGAAGATGCTGCATGGGAAACCACATTACAATTAGTTGACCAAACTTCAGAATATGCATTAACAGGAGCTATTTTTAGTCAAGATCGTTATGCTATTGAACAAGCTACAATTGCTTTGCAAAATGCTGCTGGAAATTTTTATGTGAATGATAAACCAACGGGAGCAGTTGTTGGAATGCAGCCTTTTGGAGGTGCAAGAGCTTCAGGAACGAATGACAAAGCGGGTTCGGCATTGAACTTGTTGCGTTGGACTTCACCAAGAACTATCAAAGAAACGTTTATTACTCCGGAAGATTACAGGTACCCCTTTTTGGGCGAATAAATTAGTCTTAAAGTCAAAAATCTTAAAGTCTAAAAGAAAAATAGTAACCCCACAAGAATCAAATTAGTTCTTGTGGGTTTTGTTTTTTTAGGACTTAAATTTCAAAGGCAAGTGAACGACTTTTTTAGTTTCAAAGAATTCGCCTTCAAAGAATTCAGCAATATTGTACTCTTTTGCGTTGGTAAAAGTGGCCAATTCCTCAGTTAAATCGCCACCTTTAAGGTATAATATTCCATTTTTAAGTTTGTGTTTTTGCTGTTTTTTAATTTTGTCCTTTATCCAAGAAACAAAATCCGGCATGTTCGTAACGGCACGACTTACGATAAAATCGAAATCGCCTTTTACATTTTCAGCACGCATTTGCTCGGCTTTTACATTTTTAAGTTCCAACGCTTCGGCAACTGCTTTTACCACATTTATCTTTTTCAGAATGACATCTATCAAATAAAATCGTGTTTCTGGAAATAGAATTGCCAAAGGAATTCCTGGAAACCCTCCACCCGTTCCCACATCCAAAACATAAGTTCCTGGCTCAAATTTCTGAATTTTGGCAATAGCCAACGAATGCAAAACGTGTTTTAGATACAATTCATCAATGTCTTTGCGAGAAATTACATTAATTTTTGAATTCCAATCTTGATACAACGCTTCCAATTGCTGAAATTGATTTATTTGAACGTCAGTCAAATCAGGGAAATATTTTAGGATAAATTCCATTATATAATTTTTAACAAAAGTAATACTTTGAAACTAAAATTTTACTCCGAATTTTGTATATTAAATTTTTTAATAATTACATTTGTAAATTATAAATATACTATGAACAACAATGCTCCTACTTTTGCAAAACAAGATGACCTGAAATTTTTCAGAACCTTGAACTCTAAAGTCAACAATTACTTCAAAGAAAACAACATACAAAAAACCGGAAATTGGAAATTGTATATAAAAACAGCCATACTTTTCGCTGTGTTTTTAGCCCCTTATTTTTTAATTATTACTTTAACAACAATGCCTTTTTGGTTGTTTTCGTTATTGTCTATAGTTATTGGAATAGGTATGGCTGGAATTGGAATGAACGTAATGCACGATGGAAATCATGGGTCGTATTCCAATAAAAATTGGATTAATAAATTCATGGGCGGAACCATCTATATTTTAGCTGGAAACGTTTATAATTGGCAAGTGCAACACAACGTTTTACACCATACCTATACTAACATTCCTGGTCATGACGAAGATTTAGATGCGGGTCGCGTAATACGTTTTACCAAAGAAGCAAAATGGTATAATTTTCACAAATTTCAACATTACTATTCTATTTTCTTGTACGGTTTATTAACTTTTAATTGGTCATTAACAACTGATTTCAAACAGATGAGCCTTTATTTAAAAAGAAAATTGTCTTATGGCGAACCAAAAAGTACCAAATTTCTTTGGACAACTTTAGTAATCACTAAAATAATTTATTTTGCCGTTTGGATTGTAATTCCAATGGCATTGGGTATTTCTTGGTGGAAAGTGTTATTCGGATTTTTTATCATGCATTATACCGCAGGTTTAATATTGAGTATTGTATTTCAATTGGCTCATATTACCGAAGATACAACCAATCCACACCCTAATCATGAAGGAGAAATGGAACACACTTGGGCAATACATCAATTATTTACAACAGTGAATTTTGCTCCAAAGAGTTTTATTGTAAACTGGTACACTGGCGGATTGAATCATCAAATTGAGCATCATTTATTTCCACATATTAGCCATATTCACTACGGTAAAATAGCAAAATTTGTAAAAGAGGCGGCGCAAGAAGCGAATCTACCTTATTATGAATATGAATCAATGAGAACGGCTGTAATTGCACATTTCAAACATTTGAAAGACTTAGGAATGAAACCAGAACTTTCAGCATAACGGATTCATCTTAGTATAATTCGTACAAACATTTAACTACAACACACACATAATGAACCCACTTTCGGATAGGATAAATAATTTATCGACATCACAAACATTGGCAATGGCAGCATTGGCAAGAGAGTTAAAAGCACAAGGAAAAGATATTATCAGTTTAAGTTTAGGAGAACCCGACTTTAACACCCCTGATTTCATTAAAGAAGCGGCAAAAAAAGCGATCGATGAAAACTATAGCACCTATTCTCCAGTTGAGGGATACCAAGAATTAAAAGAAGCCATTTGCAGAAAATTCAAAAGAGACAATGATTTAGATTATAAACCTTCTCAAATTGTAGTTTCTACGGGTGCAAAACAATCTTTATACAACATTGCGCAAGTGATGCTAAACGATGGAGATGAGGTAATTTTACCTGCGCCGTATTGGGTTAGCTACTTTGAAATAATAAAATTGTCAGGTGGCATTCCTGTTGAAGTTCCAACGTCAATAGAAAGTGATTTCAAAATCACACCCGCACAATTGGAAGCGGCTTTAACACCAAAAACTAAAATGATGTGGTTCAGTTCTCCTTGTAATCCAAGTGGTTCTGTTTATAATAGAGAAGAATTAACAGCTTTGGCAAAAGTATTGGAGAAATATCCAAACGTATATGTTGTTGCCGATGAAATATACGAGCATATTAATTTTTCAGGGACTTTTTGCAGCATTGGATCTATTCCAGGCATGTTCGATAAAACGATAACTGTAAACGGTGTTGCGAAAGCATTTGCGATGACAGGATGGAGAATTGGATATATTGGCGCTCCCGAATTTATTGCTAAAGCGTGTACAAAAATTCAAGGCCAAGTAACAAGTGGTGCGAACAGTATTGCTCAACGTGCTACAATTACTGCTGTAGATGCTGATCCAAGCGTTTTAAAACACATGGTGGACGCCTTTCATAGCAGAAGAGATTTAGTTGTTGGATTATTAAGAGAGATTCCAGGTATAAAAATCAACATTCCAGAAGGGGCTTTTTATGTATTTCCAGATGTTTCTTCGTTCTTCGGAAAAACATTGAACGGTACTTTTATTAAAGATGCAAATGACTTTTCAATGTATCTTTTATCTCACGCAAATGTGGCAACAGTAACTGGGGATGCATTTGGTAATCCAGATTGTATTCGTTTTTCGTATGCTACAAGTGAAGATTTATTGACAGAAGCGTTACGAAGAATAAAAGAAGCAGTAGCTTAAATTCTATACTTCAAATTAAATTAGTTTAAAGTTTAAGGATTAAAGTTTCACAACCTTAAACCTTAAACTTTAAACTTTTTTATTTTATGAAAATACTTCTTTTAGGTTCAGGTGAATTAGGAAAAGAATTTGTAATTGCTGCACAGCGCATTGGGCAAATGGTAATTGCAGTTGATAATTATGAAAATGCACCCGCAATGCAAGTCGCTCATGGTTTTGAAGTCATCAATATGCTTGATGGCGTCGAATTAGATAGAATAGTTGCAAAACACAACCCCGATTTTATAGTTCCTGAAATTGAAGCCATAAGAACCGAACGTTTTTATGACTACGAAAAACAAGGAATTACAGTTGTTCCCTCTGCCAAAGCTGCTAATTTTACTATGAATAGAAAGGCGATTCGTGATTTAGCTGCCAAAGAATTAGGTTTAAAAACTGCTAATTACCGTTATGCAACTTCAGTTAACGAATTGAAAAAAGCTGTTCTAGAAGTTGGAATGCCGTGTGTAATAAAACCTTTAATGTCTTCTTCTGGAAAAGGGCAATCAACAATTAAAACAGCAACCGACATTGAGAAAGCTTGGAATTATGCCGTTGAAGGTTCCCGTGGTGATGTAGTAGAAGTAATCGTAGAAGCCTTTGTGAAATTCAATTCGGAAATCACTTTGTTGACGGTGGTTCAAAATAATAATCCGACGCTTTTTTGCCCGCCAATTGGTCATCGTCAAGAGCGTGGCGATTATCAAGAAAGTTGGCAGCCTGCAAGAATTTCTGATAAAAATTTATATGAAGCGCAAGATATGGCAGAAAAAGTCACCGAAGCTTTAGGAGGAGCAGGTCTTTTTGGTGTTGAGTTCTTTCTTGCTGACGATGGTGTTTATTTTTCAGAATTGTCGCCAAGACCACATGATACGGGAATGGTTACATTAGCGGGGACGCAAAATTTCAATGAATTTGAATTGCATTTACGTGCGATTTTGAGTTTGCCGATTTTTGAAGTAAAATTGGAAAAAGCGGGAGCAAGTGCCGTGATTTCTGCAAAGGAAAATAGTGAAAATCCAACGTATTCGGGAATAGAAAAAATTGCAGCGTTACCCAAAACAGATTTCAGAATATTTGGAAAACCAACTTCAAGACCTTATAGAAGAATGGGTATTTCATTGTGTTATGATAGTTTGAAAACTCCAATTGAGGAAATTGTTGAACGTGCCATTGCTGCTGCAAATGTGGTTAACGTTCATCATTAACGGGTTTAGGAAAACGCTATTAAACAATTTAAACGTACTCGTTAGCCCCGATGGAAGTGGCAGCTCTTACTAAGGAACGAAGCAAGACTATAGCGGACAGCGGGAAAAATTGTTATTATGAAAAGGGATTGATTTGCTCCAAAAAAATACTATTTTTGCATTCCAATTTAAGTTAATTAAACATATAAAAAATGAAAGCATATATATTTCCAGGTCAGGGCGCACAATTCACGGGGATGGGCAAAGAATTATATGAAAATTCAGAATTAGCCAAAGAATTATTCGAAAAAGCAAATGAAATTTTGGGTTTTCGAATCACCGATATTATGTTTGAGGGTAGTGCGGAAGAATTAAAAGAAACCAAAGTAACACAACCGGCAGTATTTTTACATTCGGTGATATTAGCAAAAACACTGGAAAATTTTAAACCAGAAATGGTTGCGGGACATTCTTTAGGAGAATTTTCAGCATTGGCAGCCAATGGAACTTTGTCGTTTGAAGATGGATTGCGATTGGTTTCAAAAAGAGCTATTGCGATGCAAAAAGCTTGTGAAATTAAGCCTTCAACAATGGCGGCAGTTTTAGGATTAGAGGATAAAATAGTAGAAGATGTTTGTGCATCAATAGACGGAATTGTTGTAGCCGCCAACTATAACTGCCCAGGACAATTAGTGATTTCTGGAGAATTTTCGGCAGTTGAAAAAGCGTGTGAGGCAATGAAAATTGCAGGTGCAAAAAGAGCATTATTATTGCCTGTTGGTGGTGGTTTTCACTCTCCAATGATGGAGCCAGCTAGAGAAGAATTAGCCGCAGCTATTGAGGCCACCACTTTTTCGAATCCAATTTGCCCGGTGTTTCAAAATGTAACGGCAAGTGCGGTTTCTGATCCATCAGAGATTAAGAAAAACTTGATTATTCAGTTGACTGCTCCTGTAAAATGGACGCAATCGGTACAACAAATGATAAAAGACGGTGCTACTTTATTTACAGAAGTAGGTCCAGGAAAAGTATTGGTAGGTTTGGTAGGTAAAATAGACAAAGAAGCGGTTACGGCCAACGCATAAAAAATTACATTTTCATAAGTCAATAACTAAAAAGTCCCGAGTATAATTATACTCGGGACTTTTTATATAAATTAAGATTTCACTAATTTGTCTTTTTTCTTGAGAACAACATTTGCTTTTGTAGGCGTGACTTTCGATTGTAAGTCTCCTAAAACATTTAAAGCTTCGTCCACATAAATATCTTTTGCTAAACTTTCGTGCCATCTATTTCTTTTTTCTTTCAAAGCCAAATCTGTTTTCATAGCCTCATTTTCATATGGTAGCGAAGTAAATTTCAATTGGTTTTTATAATCTAGAACTGACTTGTATTTTTTAGCTGTTTCATCAAGTGCTTTTTGTTCTGCTTGAAATTTGTCAATTTCTAAACTATAAACATTGTCTTCACTTCTGTCATTGATCCATTTTGCATTTTCATCAATCAATTTGAATTGATTGTTGTCTGCCAATCTCTTTTTACTATTTGCGATTGCGGCATTAAAATTAATCTGCTTATTCCAAACTGAATATTCAGCAACATCAATTTTATCCCAAGGCATTGCATTATCAACATCGCGTTCCCCCATTTTTACGTAAGAATATCGATCCGGCATAATCACATCACTTCTCACTCCGTCCAATTGGGTAGAACCGCCATTAATTCTATAGAATTTTTGAGTTGTAGTTTTCAATGCACCTAAATCACCAATGCTTGAATTACGTACAAACTGGTTCAAATCAATTACATTTTGAACTGTTCCTTTACCAAAAGTTTGTTTACTTCCAATGATAACACCTCGCTTATAATCTTGAATTGCCGCAGCTAAAATCTCGGAAGCGGAGGCAGAAAAATTATTAACCATAATTACTAAAGGTCCTTCCCACTGTACTTTTTTATCATTATCCGAAAGTATTTCTTTTCTTCCAGCAGCTGATTTTATTTGAACAATTGGACCTTGCTCAATGAATAACCCAGCAATATCCACTACGGTTTTTAATGAACCACCGCCATCATCACGAACATCCAAAACAATTCCGTTTACGCCTTCTTTTTTTAGGCGTTCCACTTCAATTGCCATATCTTTTCCTGCATCTCTACTATCAGCATTTTCAAAATCGATGTAGAATTTAGGTAAGTAAATCACTCCGTATTTCAAACCATTTTTCTCAACAATACTCGATTTTAAATAGGTTTCCTCAATTTCAATTTCATCACGAATTAAGGTAATAACTTTAATCGAACCATCTGTTTTTTTTATTGTAAGACGAACTTCCGTACCTTTTGGCCCTTTGATTTTCTTTACAACATCGTCAATTTTCATTCCTACGACATCAACGGGGTCAGCATCTCCTTGAGCAACTTTAAGAAAAATATCTCCCACTTCCAATTCTTTTCCTCTCCAAGCAGGACCTCCAGAAATCAATTCAGTTATTTCGGTAAAATCATTTTTCTTTTGGAGTCTTGCCCCAATTCCAAAAAATTTACCAGACATACTTACATCAAAACGTTCTTTTTCTTCGGGAGCAAAATAAGAAGTATGTGGGTCAAATCGTTCTGCAATAGTATTGATAAAAATAGCAAACCAATCGTCTCTTTTCAAATCATTTATAAATCCAAAATACTCATTCATTGATTTCAGTGAACTTTCGCGAGTTTCTTTTTCAATTTGTTCGTATGTTTTTGGGGTTTTGTCAACAATTTTCTCTATTTTTTTTGACCCAATAGAATCTTTATTGTCTTTTATGACTCCATTTTTCTTGTCTTCTTCTAATTTTAATCGTTCCGTAATTGAAGCCAATGCAGATAACTTAATTTGTTTTCTCCACTTTTCTTTCAGTTCTGCAACTGAATTAGCAAACGGTACTTTTTCATAATCCGCATTAAATTCTTCGTCAATTTTATAATCAATTGGCTTGTCTAAAATGGTTTTATAGTAACTTTTACTTTCTTCGATTCGTTTCATTAAACGCGTATAAGTCAAATCAAAAAAGGTCAAATCTTTGTTTTTAATTTGATCGTCTAATTCCGTTTCATATCTAGAAAACTCATTGATATCAGATTGTAAAAAGAACCTTTTAGTTGGATCTAAAGCATTCAAAAATTCTTTGTAAACTCCTTTTGAAAATGTATCGTCAATTGCCGCTGGACTGTAATGCCCTTTTTCAATAACAAAAGTTAATAATTCTAATAATAATTTGTCTTTTTCAGGATCTCCTTTTTGCTTTGGTATAAAACTCCAAAGCGCTAAAGACAAGGCTAGAACAGCGACTATAATCTTATAATTCCTTTTCATAAAATTCAAAAATGTATTCATTAATTTTTTATCTAAAGTACACAAAAAACTGTGCCAAGAAATATTGATTTGGCTAATTTTTTGTTAAAGATACAAAAATAGCATCTTCCGACTAAAAATGATTATTTTTACATCCTAAAAATTCACGTAAAAAATGAGCAAGCCTTTGATATTAGTTACAAATGATGATGGAATTACAGCTCCAGGTATCCGAGCTTTAATTTCAGTAATGTCAGAAATTGGAACTGTAATTGTAGTTGCTCCCGACAAGCCACAAAGCGCAATGGGTCACGCAATCACACTAAATAGTACGCTTTTTATCAATAAGATTTCTAAGGAAATTGCTGCAATAACCGAATATAGTTGTTCGGGAACGCCTGTAGATTGCGTGAAATTAGCTGTAAATGAAATTCTTCACAGAAAACCAGATTTGTGTGTTTCAGGAATAAATCACGGGTCTAATTCTTCGATAAATGTAATTTATTCAGGAACAATGAGTGCTGCTGTTGAAGCCGGAATTGAAGGAATTCCTGCCATTGGTTTTTCATTATTAGATTACGATTGGAATGCCGATTTCGACGCTATTAAATCTTCAATTAGAAAAATAACAATAGAAGTTTTAGAAAAAGGAATGCCCGAAAATGTAGTTTTGAATGTCAATTTCCCGAAATTAAAGGAAAATGAAATCAAAGGAATAAAAATTTGCCGTCAGGCGAAAGCCATTTGGATGGAAAAATTTGACAAGAGAATTACTCCTCAAGGTAAAGATTATTATTGGCTTACAGGCGAATTTGTGAACCAAGATAAAGGCGAGGATACTGACGAATGGGCGTTAGAAAACGGTTATATTTCTGTAGTTCCTGTTCAATTTGATTTAACAGCGCACCATACCATTCAACAACTAAATACCTGGAATTTAAAATAATATGAAAAAAATTGATTTATTTTACGGCATTATTATCGGAATAATTACATCGGTAATTGGAAGTTATATTTTCATTGTCGCATTTACTCCTTATTCTTTTTTGGGTGGACTTCAAATCTTAAAATTCGATGGAAAATTAGGTAAAATCATTACGCTTGGAGCAATATTAAATCTATTAGTTTTCTTTGGTTTATTAAAATACGACAAAGAATTAATGGCTCGTGGAGTAATATTGGCAATGTTTATAGTAACAATTATTACTTTATTTGTATAACAATTCAAGAGAATTAAATCAATATTCTATGAAATACTACATTATTGCAGGAGAAGCTTCAGGAGATTTGCACGGTTCTAATCTGATGAAGGCTTTGTATAACGAAGATTCAAATACTGAAATTCGTTTTTGGGGAGGTGATTTAATGCAAAATGTGGGCGGAACATTGGTAAAACATTACCGAGAATTGTCATTTATGGGATTTATTGAAGTAATTTTTAATTTAAAAACTATTTTAAATAATATCAAAATATGCAAAAAAGACATTCAAGAATTTCAACCGGATGTACTTATTTTCATTGATTATCCAGGTTTTAATATGCGAATTGCAAAATGGGCGAAGGAATTAGGAATGAAAACGCATTATTATATTTCGCCTCAAATTTGGGCTTGGAAAGAAAATAGAATCAGAGATATTAAGCGAGATATTGATAAAATGTATGTGATTTTGCCTTTCGAAAAAGATTTCTACGAAAAGAAGCATCATTATCCTGTTGAATTTGTTGGTCATCCTTTAATTGACGCTATTCAAAACCGAACAATTGTTGACGAAGTGTCTTTTAGAAAAGAGCACAATTTAGACGAAAAACCAATTGTAGCATTGTTACCAGGCAGTCGCAAACAGGAAATTACAAAAATGTTGAGCGTAATGTTAAGCGTGGTAAATGATTTTCCCGATTATCAATTTGTAATTGCAGGCGCACCAAGTCAAGAATATTCGTTTTATGCCCCTTTTTTAAAAACCAAAAACAGCCATTTTATTTCCAATAAAACCTATGATTTATTGTGTATTTCAACTGCTGCATTGGTTACTTCTGGTACGGCAACATTGGAAACGGCATTGTTTAAAGTTCCCGAAGTCGTTTGCTATAAAGGAAGTTGGACGTCTTACCAAATTGCGAAACGAATTGTGACTTTAAAATACATTTCCTTGGTGAATTTAATCATGGATATGGAAGTTGTAACCGAATTAATTCAAGACAATTGTACTTCAAAAAACATTAAAACAGAACTTCAAAAATTATTAGAACCTAATTATAGAAAGCAAGTTTTGGAAAATTACAATGCATTAGAAAAGCAATTGGGCGGAAGCGGTGCAAGTGAAAAAACCGCAAAATTGATTGTACTAAACTCCCATTAAATCAGTTTAAATATTAAATGCCTAAATTTGTAAAAAATAATTCTTTTGAAAAACCTACTTTATCTACTCGCAATAGTAACATTTTTCGCCAGTTGCAAACCAACATCAGTAATAATTACTTCAAAATCTGAGGCTGAAAAAAAAGGAGTTTATCGCACTCCAAAAGATACAATTATTATAAAAAATGAAAGACAAAAAATAGCTGTTTCGACTGTAAATACTCCAAAAAAAGAGCCTAAAAAAGACATTAAAAGCAGGCTAAGCACCGATGAAAAATCGGATGATTTTATTATTTCTAATAGCGACACGACTTATTTAGTAGAGCAGTTGATTAATTCTGCTTCCGAGAATTTAGGTGCCAATTATAAAAGTGGCGGTACAACTCCCGATGGTTATGATTGCTCAGGTTTGATGTTTGCAACATTTAGTAAATTTGACATTATTTTACCTAGATCTTCGAATGAAATGTCACGATTAGGAACGGTTTTAAACCCAGATGAAATCAAAAAAGGCGATTTAATTTTCTTTAGAACAAACAGAAAAAGCATAATTAATCACGTTGGAATGGTTACAGAAGTTTTGCCAGACGAAATTAAATTCATTCATTCTGCAACTTCAAGTGGTGTGATTATTTCTTCAACAAAAGAGCCGTACTATAGTAAATCTTTTGCTCAAGCCAATCGCATTTATTCTACTTTGTAATAATTAAATAAAATTGACTACATTAGAGTAATGAAAGCACTTCAATTTCCTTTAACGAGAATTACCATTTGGTTTGTTTTTGGAATTTTGTTTTCTTTTTATATTTCTCCAAATCCAAATTTAATTTTTATAACCTTTGGAATTTCTTTTTTACTTCTTGTTTTAACCTATTTTTTGTCCAAAAACGATTTTATTCAAAAAATATATTTTGGGATTTTTACTTATTTATTATTTTTTCAAATAGGTATTTTCACACAAATTATAAATACCGATTCGTATCAAATGGACAATTATATTCATCAAATTAAAAATGATATCGATGAACATTCCGTTCAATTAGTTTTGCGAGAAAAATTAAAAAGTTCTGTATTAAACGACCGATATATTGGTGTTGTAAAACAAATAGACAATCAAGAAAGTTCCGGGAAAATTTTAGTTAATTTTCATAAAATAAAAGGCAATTCAAAACTTCATATCGGTTCTAATTTTCTAATAAAAGGGATAGTTTTCAAACATAAAAATCCTATAAATCCAGACCAATTCGACTATGGAAAATATTTGACAAACAAATCTGTTTTGGCTCAAATGTATACCGATTCATATGCAATAAAAATTAGTAATAAAACAGATAAAAACATTTGGTATTACTCCGATTTTCTTAGAAATAAAATTCTAAGCAATCTCGAAAAAAGCAATTTTTCAAAGGACGAATTGCACGTTGTAGCGGCATTAATTTTAGGACAACAACAAGATATTTCAGCAGAAATATTACATGATTATCAATTTGCAGGAGCAATTCACATTCTGTCTGTTTCAGGTTTACACGTTGGTTTTATTTTACTATTTATTACCTTTTTATTGAAGCCCTTGCGTAAAAACAAAGTTGGAAATACCATTCGATTAGTTACTATAATTGTATCGCTTTGGGGTTTTGCAATATTAGCTGGACTTTCGCCATCGGTGGTGCGCTCTGTAACTATGTTTTCGTTTGTGGCTGTTGGAATGCATCTAAAAAGAAGCACCAATATTTTCCACACTTTATTGGTTTCTATTTTGTTAATTTTGCTTTTTCAACCTTCCTTTTTATTCGATGTTGGGTTTCAATTGAGTTATGTTGCGCTGTTTTTTATCTTTTGGTTGCAGCCATTATTAGAGAATTTGTGGACACCAAATAACAAAATAACAAATTACTTTTGGGAGATTTTAACCGTTTCATTTGCGGCTCAAATTGGTGCTTTCCCTTTAAGCATCTATTATTTTCATCAGTTTCCCGGATTGTTTTTTGTAACCAACTTAATAATTATTCCTTTTTTGAGTTTCATTATGGCTTTGGGGGTTTTTGTAATGGTTTTAGCAGCTTTTGATTTTGTTCCTTTAATTCCAGCTAAAATATTAGAATACAGCATTTATTTTTTAAATAAAACCATCAATTGGGTTGCTTCGTTCGAACAATTTATCATTAAAGATATTCCGTTCAATTGGCAAATGCTTTTGAGTTTGTATCTTATAATTGTAGCGGTTATTATCTGGTTTAAAAAACCAACATTCCACAAATTAGTATTTGCACTAATTGCACTACTTTTATTTCAAACTACTTTTATTGTTACTCGGTGGAAGAATCAAAATCAAGAAGAATGGATTGTATTTAATATAAAGAAAAATACCTTAATTACTGAAAGAATTGGCGAAAAAGTGGTTGCCTTTTGCAATGACAGTATCCGAAAAGAAATAGCAAGTAATCCAACAATAAAATCGTATTTGGTCGCCAATTTCATTGCAATCACAACGACTAAAAAACCACAAAATCTGTATTATTTTAAAGGCAAAAAAATATTGATTATAGACAGTTTGTGTGTTTATCAAAAAGAAATTAAACCCGATATTATTGTAATTACGCAATCTCCAAAATTGAATTTAGAGCGTTTATTACAAACGTATAAACCAGAAATGATTGTTGCCGATGCATCGAATTTTAAAACCTATATAAAGGTTTGGGAATCCACTTGTAGAAAAGAAAAAATCCCTTTTCACGCAACTGGCGAAAAGGGATTTTATAGATTGAATTAAAAATTTATTTCTTTTTTATAATTCCATTGGCAACATTCAACCAAGCAGCTGGGCCGCCGGCAAGATATCCAGTACTTCCTAATTTATCGAAATTGGTTTTTCCATCAACTCTAGATGCATTTACAAACCAAACAGTAGGATATCCTTGAACAGCAAAAAACTGTTGTAATTCATTGTTTTGTGTTGTTAATTCTGGAGATAAAGCAGTTCTTCTTGGAAAATCAACTTCAACAAGAACGACATTGTCTTTTGCCCAAGTAACAAATTCTGGTTTTTTAAAAACTTCCGTTTGCAAACGCATACACCATCCACACCAATCGCTTCCTGTGAAGAAAAGCAGCAATGGCTTTTTAGTTTTTTTTGAAATTTCCATCGCTTTGTTGAGGTTGTTGTTCCAAACGAGTTCTTGCGCTTCAACAGCATAAGAACCAACTACAAGTAATAAAGTGATAAATATCTTTTTCATAATTTTTTGTTTTAAATTGACATTCAAAAATAGTGCCGAAATATCGGAAATTTATTTGACTTCTTGCATTAATTTTTTAACTAATGGTGAAATTAATATTAAAATTATACCTGCAATAAGTGCGTAAATTGCCAATTGCTTGTAACCATCTGCGTAAATAGATAGTTTCTGAAAATTAGTGGCGTGTTCAGAAGCACTGGCAATATTGGCGCCTAATAATCCTGCAAAATATTGTCCATAAGCACTGGCTAAAAACCACATTCCCATAATAACAGCTTGGGTTTTTTGTGGCGAAAGTTTAGTCATCGCTGACATTCCAATTGGTGACAAACACAATTCTCCAAATGTAATTATAAACCACCCAAATGTAAACAATCCTAGAGAGGTTTTGCCGTCAGAACCTGCGAAAAATCTGGTATAATAAAATACAAAAAAACCCACCGCAAGGAACAAAAATGCAATTCCAAATTTATTCACTGTATTAGGCTCGATTTTTCTTTTCCCCATCCATAGCCATACTAATCCAACTAAAGCCGCAAAACCAATAACAAAAAAGGAGTTTGCGGAATTATTAACTCCGTTGGGACTTAAGGTGAATCCAACAATCGTATTATTTAAATTATTAGCCGCAAACAAACTAAGAGAACCGCCACTTTGTTCAAAGAAAGCCCAAAATACAATTGAAAATAACATTAAAATGATAGCTGCAATTAACTTTTTATTTTCTGAAAAACTAAAATTTCTCATTTCAAAAAACAAGTAAATTAATGATGCAGGTCCTATAAAAATCATAAACCATTTTGTGTATTCGGTATTTTCTACCATCAAAATAATAATTGGAAGAATCAATAAAGAGCCTACAAAAGTTGCCAATTCAAATGCCTTTCTTTTAGATGTTTTCATATGTCCAAGTGGCGATAATCCTATTGGACCCAAACTTTTTTGAGTTTGTGTAAAGGTCAATAAACTAATTATCATAACAAGAGCGGCAAAACCAAACCCTATATTCCATCGCAAGTTTTCTGGCACAAAAGTTTGCCATAAAGACCCTTCAGCAACTGCTATGCAAATGTAACCGCCGATTAGAGCTCCAAGATTTACTCCCATATAAAAGAAAGAAAATCCAGCATCAGTTCTATTATCACCATCTTTATATAATTGCCCAACAATTGAAGAAATATTTGGCTTAAAAAAACCTGTTCCTACAATTGTAAATCCAATTCCTATAAAAAAAAATTTTACAGGATCTATTGCTAAAATTAAACTTCCAATTATCATTAATAGCCCACCCCAAAAAAGAGACTTTCGCAAACCTAGAATTTTATCTGCAAATAATCCGCCAATAAAAGTAAAAGCATAAACCCAAGCTTGAGTTGCGCCATATTGCAAATTAGC
>CAMCDQ010000004.1 GCA_945873505.1 Chitinophaga pinensis | reverse complement strand
TCTTGAAATCTCATATAAGTTATTATTAAATGGAACACTATCTTTTATCCTATAACATCTGAATACTAAAAACTGAATACTGATCACTGTTAAAATCTTAAACTATTTTTTTACCAAAAGGATTGGTACCAACAAGACTATCATTATTTGAAACATCCATATTTATTTGTTCTTTTTTGGAACATTTATGGACAAACTATTTCCCCCTTTGGGGGTCAGGGGGCTGTTCTGTTTCACAAAAGCATCCCAACCCGTGTAACTTTTTTCGCCAATGGTTTTTCCGGAATTGAAAAAATGACAAACAGCCGCCGCTAATCCATCGGTACTATCAAGGTTTTTCGGTAATTCTTTGAGTCCTAAAAGTTGCTGCAGCATTTTTGCCACTTGCTCTTTGCTGGCGTTTCCGTTGCCGGTGATGGCCATTTTTATCTTTTTAGGTTCGTATTCTGTAATGGGAATATCTCTCGAAAGTCCCGCAGCCATTGCAACTCCTTGTGCTCGTCCGAGTTTCAGCATCGATTGAACGTTCTTTCCGTAGAAAGGGGCTTCAATAGCAATTTCGTCAGGATGATGCGATTCGATTAATTCAATAGTGCGTTCAAAAATGATTTTTAGTTTTTGGTAATGGTTGTCGTATTTGGACAATTGCAACTCATTTAATTGCATAAATTCCATTTTCTTACCGATAACTTTTATCAAACCAAAGCCCATAATGGTTGTTCCGGGGTCAATTCCTAATATGATTCTCTCTTTTGTCAATTTTGAATTCGTTTCAGTGTTTATTTATTACTTTAGCCCATTAATATAAATTTATTAAAATTCACTCTTTTTTAGGGTTGGGCAATATGATTTCAATTTCTCACAAAGCTAAACAATTACTTGTTCTTTTAATCAAACTTTTGATTGTTGGAGGTGCATTTTATTTTATTTATAATCAATTAGCCCATAATGACAAATTAAACTGGGTGCTTTTTGTAGAAAAATTCAACAAAAACAAATCGTTTTTAGGAATTATTTTTCTCCTTTTGTTGAGTGTTTTGAATCGTTTTTTTGAGATTTTGAAATGGCAGAATTTGGTTTCTTACCTCCATAAAATAACATTATTTGAAGCTACAAAACAAGTTTTAGGAGCTTTAACTGCTGGACTATTTACGCCAAATGGAATTGGAGAATACGCAGGAAAAGCACTGTTTTTCGAAAAATCGCAAGCAAAGAATATTGTTTTTTTAAACTTAATTTGCAATGGCGTTCAAGTAATCGTAAGTGTTATTTTTGGGGTTTTTGGACTTTTGTATTTAGGTTATGGCAAATGGGTAATATTTCTTTTGACAGTCATTTTTGGATTTTTAGTTTTAGGTTTTGGATTAAAAAAAGTCAAAATTAAAGGGTATTCAATATCAGATTTAGTTCTCAAAATCAATAAAATTCCAAAAAGTATTCATCGAAAAAATAATTACTTGGCGGTTTGTCGCTACTTGATTTTTTCACATCAATACTATTTTTTATTTTTGGCTTTTGACGTACAATTGCCCTATTTGACTTTAATGGCAACCATTGCAGCAGTATACTTATTAGCTTCTTCATTGCCTACGTTTCAGTTTTTAGATTTTGCGGTAAAGGGAAGTGTTGCCGTTTATTTCTTCGGATTATTGGGAGTAAATGAATGGATTGTCATTTTTATAAGCACTTTGATGTGGTTTTTGAATGTGGTTTTGCCTGTGCTAATTGGGAGTTATTATGTATTGAATTTTAAATCGAAATGGAAGCAATAGTTATTCTATTTTTAAAATAACTGGTAATACAAATTGAGTTTTTACAGGAATTCCGCGTTTAATTGCAGGGTGAACTTTTGGAAAATCAACCAATCTAGCATGTAAAATACTATCTATTTTTATGGTATCATAGGCAATACTATCTTTTGGAAATTGAGGCTCAAACTTCATCGTTGCATTTGCAAAAATGGTTACTTTTACTTCAATTGTATCGAGTTCAGGATACAAAACAGACAACGTATCTACATTTAATTTATCTTGTATTGTTTGGGTTAGAAATGCAAAGAAACACTGTTTTTGCATTGTTTCATCTTTGATTTTTTCACACTCAGAAAAAGACGGAAATTCATCCACTTCATTCCAGTTGATGGCCTTCATTTCTTTGTCTAATAATTCTTTTTTAGACGGCACTTCATTACCAAAATACTGGCAAGAAGAAATCATAAAAAGTAATAGTAAAGCGAGGGCCTTTTTCATAGTTGGTTGAAAAATTAATAAATCAAAATTAAGGAATTATTATTAGTAAGAACAAAATTTGTCTTAAAAAGTAAAAAACAATACGTTATGAGCGGTTTCTAAAAATTTAAAACTAAGGTTTATAAATAGGATTTAAAAAAACGAAAGACCCAGATGAAATATGTCAAATAATTAACAAAGCTTTAAATTTGTCTTTTAAAAAAACTCCAACTTTCTAAAAAAACATCGATGTCCTTAGGGTTATTGTGTTCGCCATTGATTACTTTTAAAAGGACAACTTCTGGTTTTCCCTTTTCTTTGTAATAATATTTTTCGATTGTCTTACCGTCTGATGAATCTGTATCTGGAAGGGTTTCCATAGAAGGTTCGCCTTTATATCCGCCTAAAGTTGCCCAATACTGAAAAGTGTCATTTGTAGAACGAACTAATCCTTTATTTTTTGCTGATATTCCGCCATTGTAAGGATTCGTCAAATCATTGGTTCCGTTGATGATCATTACGGACATTGGCACTTTCTTTTCGATGCAATCCATGTTAGTCGAATCGGGCAAGTTTGCCACAATCGCAGTAATAGCTTTGAATTTTTCGGGCATTGTCATAGCGAATTTATAAACCATGTGACCTCCTCCAGAAGTTCCTATTGCAAATACTCTTTGTTTATTAATTTTATATTTTTCCTCGCAATAATCAATCATTTTACTAAAAAAAGCGTCTTCGTCAATGTTTTGAATATTGGCTACAGCTGGAGCATTTTTTCGACATTCGTTCCAATTTTTTAAATAGCCATCGGGAAACAAAACCAATAGATTATCACTTTCTGATAATTTCAACAATTTTGAGGTGCCTTTCATCGCTTTCAACCCGTTCCCTCCAGAACCATGTAAGACAAAAATCAAACTTGATTTCGTATTATTTTTGCTTGGTAAATTGAAATGAAAGCTTCGGTAATGCCCATCAATTAGGATGGAATCGTTTATTACTTGAGCCTTGGCAAACATGAAAAATAATAGAAATAATATAATAAATTTAGATTCAGATTTCATTTAAAGAGTACTAATGGATTTTGTGTTGTAAAAATAGACTAAATTAAGTCATTTTGTATTACTTTTTAATTTTTAAACGAAAAAAGCCCTTCTTTTCAGAAGAGCTTTTTGTACCCGAAGCCGGAGTCGAACCGGCACGGTTTCCCACAGGTGTTTGAGACCAGCGCGTCTACCAATTCCGCCATTCGGGCTTGACAGACAAAAATAATTGTAATGAAACAACTATTTAAACGCAATAAAAGAAGAAATTGCTATAAAACAATCCTCAATTCCTTTAACACGGTGCAAATGTAAATAATATATTTACATTTATTATATAAAATACTCTAAATTTTTCTTTCAGAGTTCGATTTTATTACTAAATTTGCACCTCGGTAAAACGACACACAACTAACTAACTACACCCGAGATATTTATATGCTTCTAGACTAAATCAACGATTAAGGCTAGTTTTACTGAATGTATCGGAATAAAACAACAAAGTAAAATGTCACATCAAGAACCAGAAGCAAAGATATTTGCGTGTTCCCAAAGTGTATATTTAGCGGAACAAATAGCCAAAAACTATGGAATGCCTCTAGGTAAAGTTACATTCTCGAAATATAGTGATGGAGAATTCCAGCCTTCTTACGAAGAATCTATTAGAGGATTACGCGTTTTTATCGTTTGCTCGACTTTTCCAAGCGCAGATAATCTGATGGAATTGTTGCTTATGATTGACGCAGCAAAAAGAGCCTCGGCGAGACATATTACTGCTGTTATTCCTTACTTTGGTTGGGCAAGACAAGACAGAAAAGACAAGCCAAGAGTTCCGATTGGAGCAAAATTGACAGCGAAGTTATTAGAAACTGCTGGAGCTACAAGAATTATGACTATGGATTTGCATGCAGATCAAATTCAAGGATTCTTCGAAAAACCAGTGGATCATTTGTTTGCTTCAACAATATTTTTGCCGTATTTGAAGAGTTTGAATTTAGAAAATCTAACAATCGCTTCTCCAGATATGGGAGGTTCAAAAAGAGCTTATGCGTATTCTAAATTTTTAGAATCGGATGTAGTTATTTGTTACAAACAAAGAAAAGTTGCCAATATTATCGACACAATGGAGTTGATTGGCGAAGTTAAAGGAAGGCATGTTGTTCTTGTTGATGACATGATTGATACCGGAGGCACATTGGCGAAAGCCGCAGATTTAATGATAGAAAAAGGAGCATTGAGCGTTAGAGCGATTTGTACCCACGCTATTTTATCTGGAGATGCCTACGAAAAAATTGAAAACTCGAAATTACTCGAGCTCATAGTTACCGATTCTATTCCATTGAAAAAGGAATCAAAGAAAATAAGAGTAGTGAGTTGTGCGCCTCTTTTTGCAGAAGTAATGAGAATGGTTCAAAACACCACTTCCATTAGTGGAAAATTTTTGATGTAACCAAAAGCAATATGCCTTAAGCTTTAAGCAAAAAGTATATAACGGAACAGGATTACATTTCGCATAAAGTCTTGAGCTTTTTGCCTAAAGCAGTATATTATTTATTAACTATATATTTTTACAATGAAATCGATTACAATTAAAGGATCAGAAAGAGAAAGCGTGGGCAAAGTTGCGACTAAAGCCATACGTAATGCTGGAGCGGTTCCTTGCGTGTTATACGGAGGAGATCAACCAGTACATTTTTCAGCAGATGAAAGAGCATTCAAAAGCTTGGTTTACACTCCAAACGCACACACAGTTGTGATTGAGGTAGGCGAAGGCAAATCTTTCAATGCAATTTTACAGGACATTCAAGTTCACCCCGTTACAGACAAAATTTTACACATTGACTTCTTTCAGTTATTTGACAACAAAGAAATCACTATGGAAGTTCCTGTTCAAATTACAGGTGTTTCTCCAGGTGTTTTATTAGGTGGTGTTTTACGTTTAAACACTCGTAAATTGAAAGTTAAAGCGTTGCCAAAAAATCTTCCAGATTTTATTGAGGCCAACATTTCTGGACTTGAAATGGGAAATAAATTGTATGTTACGAAACTTGTTTCTGATAATTACAAATTAATTCACCCAGACAACACTGTTGTTTGTCAAGTAAGAATTTCTCGTGCGGCTATGAAAGCAGCTCAAGAAGCAGCAAAAGCAGCGAAAGCTCCTACAGCGAAAAAGAAAAAATAATACTTTTCGAAATACTCAAGAAAGCATCAGTTGTAAAACTGGTGCTTTTTTTTGAATTTAATTGAGACATAAAATTAGATTGTGGTTTACTATTACTTTCCAAAAAAAAAGACATAAAAAAACCGTTCAAAATCTGAACGGTTTTTTGTATTTAATAAAATAGCCTAAACTATTTATAAAGATTTTAATGAATGTTAAATTCAGAAAAGTGATTAATAATCACCTCTTCCACCACCGCGGTTATCTCCACCACGACTGTTTCCTCCACCATATCCACCACGTGAATCTCCACCACGACTATTGCTGTTAAAACTTCTTCTTTCACCTTCTGGTTTTGGCTCAGATTTGTTTACAACAATTGCACGCCCTTGAACAGTAGCACCGTTCAATTCGTCGATAGCTTTTTGAGCATCGTCGTCATTTGACATTTCAACAAATCCAAATCCTTTACTTCTTCCAGTAAATTTATCAGTAATAATTTTTACAGAATCAACTGTTCCATAAGCCTCGAAAGACTCTCTTAAATCTGCTTCCTCAATACTAAAAGGAAGGCTTCCAACGAAAATATTCATATATTCAAAATTTATAATAATTCGTCAAATGTAGTCTAAATATATTCTAATATACTATGTATTAGATTATTTATGATAAATTTAAAGAAAATCGCAAAATCTACTCCTTTTTAAACAGGTAGATTATTGTGAATAAAAGTAATTTGAAACCCTTTTTATTATTTAATTACCTTTGCAAAAAACAATTCTTGATTTCAACAACTGACATATTCAGCATTTCCAACCCAAAACAATTTGAAAAGAGTGCGCTTAAAGTGTTTCGTTTTCAATATGAAAACAATTCAGTTTACAATGAATTTTGTACTCTTATGAATGTCAAAGTTCATGACGTGAAATCGTTACAACAAATCCCATTTCTCCCAATACAATTTTTTAAAAGTCATATTGTAGTTTCAAATAAAGATCCTTTTCAGGAAACCTTCACAAGCAGTGGGACTACTGGAATTATAAACAGTAAACATTGCGTTACCGACATTTCTTTGTATGAAGAAAGTTATCAAAAAGGGTTTACACAATTCTATGGGAACATTGAAGATTACGTGATTTTAGCACTACTTCCCTCCTATTTAGAGCGAGAAGGATCTTCCTTAATTTATATGGTTAAAGATTTAATTGAGAAAACGAACAACCCCGAAAGCGGATTCTATCTCCACAATCACGAAGCATTAATTGAGAAGTTAATTGAACTAGATGCGTCTGGGCAAAACGTAATATTAATTGGAGTTACTTATGCCTTATTAGATTTAATAGAAAAACATCAATTCCAATTAAAGAATACTTTTATAATGGAAACGGGCGGCATGAAAGGAAAGCGCAAAGAAATGATTCGCGAAGAATTGCACAAGCAACTCTGTAATGGTTTTGGAGTTTCGGCAATTCATTCTGAATATGGAATGACCGAATTATTATCTCAAGCGTATTCTCTTGGCGAAGGTGTTTTTGAATGTCCTTCATGGATGCAAATTTTAATCCGAGACACCGAAGACGCTTTAACCTATAGTGAAAATGGAAAAACTGGTGGAATCAACGTAATTGATTTGGCCAATATCAATTCGTGTTCTTTTATCGCAACACAGGATTTAGGCAAAAAAAATCCCAACAACTCTTTTGAAGTATTGGGACGTTTTGATAATTCTGATATTCGAGGTTGTAATTTGATGGTTATTTAAAAAGTTGATTCGGTTATTTGTTTTATCGGTTAACCGAAATTTCGATTCAACGGTTCAACATTTAAACGATTCAACATTTACCCAACTAAACCACTCGAATTACAAAATAATTTTTCTTTCCACTTTGCAAAAGCACAAACTGATTGTTAATTAAATTTGCATTTGAAAGCACAAATTCTTCCGTGACTTTTTCTTTATTTACTGCAATTGAATTGGCCGATAACGCGCGTCTTGCCTCGCCATTTGATTTAAAAAATCCTGTTTTTTCATTTAAAACGGCAACAATATCAATTCCATTATCGATTTCATTTCTTGAGATATTGGCTTGAGGAACTCCGTCAAAAACATCTAAGAAAGTAGCTTCATCCAATTGTTTCAAATCTTCAGAAGTGGCATTTCCGAATAAAATATTAGATGCTTTTATAGCATTTTCTAAATCTACTTCAGAATGAACCATTACCGTAATTTCTTCTGCCAAACGTTTTTGTAACAACCGCAAATGTGGAGATTCACTATGTTTTTCAGTTAGAATTTCAATTTCTTCTTTTGATAAAAATGTAAAAATCTTAATGTATTTTTCAGCATCAACATCTGAAGTATTCAACCAATATTGGTAAAATTTATAGGGTGACGTTCGAGCTGAATCCAACCAAATATTACCCCCTTCCGATTTTCCGAATTTAGTTCCATCTGCTTTTGTAATCAACGGACACGTCAAAGCATACGCTTTTCCGCTTGCTATTCTACGAACTAATTCGGTTCCCGTGGTGATATTTCCCCATTGGTCGCTTCCGCCCATTTGTAATGTACACTTTTTTTCTTTGTATAAATGCAAAAAGTCATATCCTTGAACCAATTGATAGGTAAATTCTGTAAATGACATTCCTTCAGAAGCTTCAGAAGACAAGCGTTTCTTTACGGAATCTTTCGACATCATATAATTTACGGTAATGTGTTTTCCAATATCTCGAATGAAATCAAGAAACGAAAAGTTCTTCATCCAATCGTAATTATTCACTAATTCTGCAGCGTTTGAAGCATTTGAAGTAAAATCTAAAAAACGAGCCAATTGCCCTTTTAAAGCTTCCTGATTGTGACGCAATGTTGTTTCGTCAAGTAAATTTCTTTCATTCGATTTACCTGATGGATCACCAATCATTCCAGTAGCACCGCCAACTAATGCAAGAGGTTTATGACCCGATAATTGAAAATGTTTCAATAACATCACGCCAACTAAATGACCAATATGCAAGGAATCCGCAGTTGGATCAATTCCCACATACGCAACTCGCATTTGTTCCATCAAATGTTCTTCAGTTCCCGGCATAACATCGTGAAGCATTCCTCTCCAAGTCACTTCTTCAATAAAATTCTTCATCTTTTCAATCAATTTAGGCAAAGATAAAATTTAATGTTGATTTGTTGATTTGTTTATCCGGTTAATCGAAAAAAAATATGTTTCCTACTTCCTATTTCGTACTTTCGTACTATGATATTAGTTACTGGCGCAACAGGTTTAGTGGGTTCTCATTTGGCACTTCAATTAATTGAAAATGGCAAAAAAATTCGAGCTATTTATAGAGATTCAACTTCTAAAATGGCAACGAAATCCCTTTTTGAATTATACGAAAAAGGCAATTTATTCGAAAATATTGAATGGATTCAAGCCGATATTACCGATGTTACTTCTTTAGAAATCGCTTTCGCAAATGTCGATTCGGTATATCATTGCGCTGCTTTGATTTCATTTGACCCAAAGGACGAAGCACTTCTTCGAAAAACCAACATTGAAGGAACAGCAAATATTGTCAATTTCTGTATTACAAATGGCGTCAAAAAGCTATGTTTTGTTAGTTCGATTGCTGCTATGGGCGATTTAAAAGACCACGAAATTAGGATTTCCGAAGCAACGGATTGGAATCCTGAAAAGCCACACAGCGATTACGCAATTTCTAAATACGGTGCCGAAATGGAAATTTGGCGTGGTCAACAAGAAGGCTTGAAAGTTGCCGTTTTAAATCCTGGAATTATTCTTGGTCCTGGTTTTTGGAACAAAGGAAGCGGCGCACTTTTTTCGGCTGTTGCCAATGGGTTACCGTTTTACACCAAAGGATTTACTGGGTTTGTAGCCGTTTCAGATGTGGTAGCTATTTTGATTTTGGCAATGAATAAAATCGAAGAAGATGAAAATAATAATGGACAACGCTTTGTAATTATTGAAGACAACTATTCCTATGAAACCATTTTGAACACCATTGCAGAAGCATTGAAAGTTAAAAAACCGAAATTTTACGCGACGAAATGGGTTACAGAAATTGCTTGGAGATTGGATTGGGTAGCGTCTACTATTTTCAATCAAAAAAGAAAGTTATCAAAAGAAACGGCACATTCAAGCCATTCAGTTGATTTGTATTCTAATGAAAAGGCAACAACTACTTTTGATTTTCAATTCAAAAACAGTCAGAATTATATTCATGAAATTGTGGCGCTTGAATCTAAATCAGCAAAATAAATTACTTGATTTCGGTTTTAGTTGCTTCATTATTTATCGCTTTGGGCTTTGAAAGAAGTGTTTTTTGCTCTTCAATTTTTTTGTTGATATTTTCAACTATTTCCTTGTATTTTTTATTATCTGAAGCGTAATATGTATTACTTCTTGCAAATTGAAGGCTGTCAATTTTATATTTTTTATAAATATAAGTGGTAGAATTTATGTTATTTGTTTCTAAAACTGTTGGGTTTTGAGATTTTATTGCCTCCAGAAGAGATAAATCATACAATATACTGACTAAAACATCTTCATCTATCAAATTATCAGGTTTTGAAACAACAGGTTTTTGACAACTTATTAGAATTGCAAAAAGTAAAAATGAAGTGACTAATTTTTTCATAATTGAAATGTATAACTATTTAACGGTCAAACAATAATCTTTTTCCACAACGAATATCTTTCACAATAAAGTTTTGATATACCAATTGTCCGTTTACAAATGTATGGGTAATTCTTGATCTAAACGTAAAATCTTCAAACGGCGACCATCCACATTTTGCAAAAATATTGTCTTTTTTCACGCTCCAAGGCAATCCAGAATTTACAATTGCCAAATCGGCATAATATCCAACTTTTATAAATCCTCGTTTTTCAATTTTAAAGATTTTTGCAGGATTATGCGCCATTTTTTGTACGATTTTCTCAACTGAAATTTTTCCTTGCAAATGAGCTTCAAACATTGCTACAACTGCATGTTGCACTAAGGGTCCGCCGGAAGGCGCTTTCAAATAGGATTGTTGTTTTTCTTCCAAAGTATGTGGCGCGTGGTCGGTTGCAATGACATCAATTCGGTCGTCAAGCAACGCTTCCCAAAGTACTTTTCTGTCATTTTCTGTTTTCACAGCAGGATTCCATTTGATAAAATTCCCTTTCGTATCGTAATCTTCATTGGTAAACCAAAGATGATGAATACAAACCTCAGCGGTGATTTTCTTCTGTTCCAATGGAATTTTATTCGTGAATAAATCCATTTCTTTAGCCGTTGAAAGATGAAAAACATGCAATCTTGCGCCCGTTTTTTTGGCTAAAGCAACTGCTTTTGAAGAAGAAATATAACACGCTTCCTCGCTTCGAATCAAATGATGAAATTGTACAGGAATTTCCTCGCCATATTCAGCTTTGTACTTTTCTAAATTGTTTTTAATGGTAGTTTCATCTTCGCAATGAACGGCAATTAATAGTGGCGTACTCGAAAATATTTTTTCTAAAACGACCTCATTATCAACCAACATATTCCCTGTTGACGAACCTAAAAATATTTTTATTCCAGCAACATTTTTGGGATTAGTTTTTAAAACTTCTGCCAAATTATCATTGGTGGCTCCCATCATAAAAGAGTAGTTTGCAAAAGATTTCTCTGCTGCAATTTTATATTTTTCTTCTAAAATTTCTTGAGTTACTGCATTGGGAACCGTATTGGGTTGTTCAATATAGGAAGTTATTCCACCCGCGACAGCTGCACGAGATTCTGATTCGATATCTCCTTTGTGAGTCAATCCGGGTTCTCTAAAATGCACTTGATCATCAATTGCGCCAGGAATTAAGTAATTTCCTTCAGCATCAATAATTTTACAATTGGAAAATTTTGCGCTAATACTTTCCGCAATTTCAACAATAAATTCATTTTCTATCAATACATCGCCGACAAAAATTGTTCCTTCATTTACAATTTTTGCGTTTTTGATTAAAATCCTGTTCATCTGTTCTATTGACTATAATCTATTAAAAAACTTACTTATTCTAAGTGATATTACTCCAAAAACAGCTTCTTTAATGATGCCGTTACTCATTTTTGATTCCCCTTTAGTTCGGTCTGTAAAAATAATTGGGACTTCTACAATTTTGAATTTTTTGCAATAGGTTCGGTATTTCATTTCTATTTGAAAAGCGTAGCCAATAAATTTAATTTTATCCAAATTTATAGATTCCAATACCTTTCTAGTGTAACAAATGAATCCCGCTGTGGCATCGTGAATTTTCATTCCCGTTATTTTCTTCACATAATAGGATGCAAAATAGGACATCAATACGCGGTTCAACGGCCAGTTTACAACATTCACGCCTGTAACATATCGGGAACCAATTGCAATATCGCCTCCACCAAAATGACACGCTTCATATAACTTTTCTAAATCGGCTGGATTATGAGAAAAATCGGCATCCATTTCAAAAACGAATTCATATTTTTTTGCCAAAGCCCATTTGAAACCAAACACATAAGCAGTTCCTAATCCAGCTTTCTTTTCTCTTTTTTCTAAAAATAATTGACTTCCAAATTCCTTTTGAAGTTCTATAACTTTATCGGCAGTTTTGTCTGGGGAATTATCATCAACAACAAGGATATGAAATGGCTTATGCAGAGAAAATACGGCTCTTACGATACTTTCAATATTTTCAATTTCATTGTAAGTTGGAATTATAACTATACTATCGTTCATAATAATTTGAATATAAATGCAAAAATAAACTTTTTATTGTTTTGCTTTTCATAATTATTATATAATAAATAAAAGCGATGAAAAATTTAGTAATTTTGCACCAATATGATTGAAAATGTATTTCATCCACGAATAATAGAAAATAAAGATTGGGCAACCGCTTTATTTATACTTTCATTTGTTTTAATTGCAATGACAAAATCAATCTTTGAAAACAGATTCAATGAGTTTTCAAGGCTTATTATTTCCGACAAATACTTGAAAGTCTATAAAGACTCAAGCCAAATGATGAGCTGGTTTACAGTATTTTTGTTTGTCGTTCAGTTAATTTCTTTTTCCTTTTTTATCCATATGATACTTTACCAATTTGGAAATGTTTTAAAAACCGATTGGCTCGTTTACACTCAAATTTTCACTTTTCTAACAGTTTATATTCTGTCTAAATATCTAATTGAGAAAATTATTGCCATCGCCTTTGATATTGAAGAATTTGCAGAACAATATAACTTGCAAAAGGTTAGTTATCGCACTTATATTGGTATTTTTTTACTTCCTATCAATTGTTTTTTGTTTTATTACGATGCATTCCCTCGAGTATTTTTACTTGTTTTTATTTTTATTGTACTGATAATCAATTTATTTACCTATTTAGTAACGCTTAAAAATTATCAAAACATACTATTGGGTAACTTATTTTATTTTATTTTGTATCTTTGCGCACTTGAAATAGCGCCCTACTATTTTATGTATTATTGGTTTACAAAAAATTAGCATATTAGAAAATGTCAAATATGAAAGTGAAAACAATTTTGGTGTCACAGCCTGAGCCTAAAGTGGAGAATTCTCCGTACTTTGAGCTACAACAAAAACATAAAGTAAAAATTGATTTCAGACCTTTTATTCACGTCGAAGGGGTTAATGCGAAAGAGATTCGGCTTCAAAAAATCGATCTAAATAATTTTACTGCAATTATTTTAACAAGTAAAAATGCAGTAGATCATTTTTTTAGAGTGGCAGATGAAATGCGTTACAAAGTGCCAGAAGGATTAAAATACTTTTGTCAATCTGAAGCTGTTGCGTTTTATTTACAAAAATATGTTGTGTATAGAAAACGTAAAATCTATGTTGGACAAAAGGATTTTATCGACTTGACTTCTTTATTAAAGAAATACAAAGAAGAAAAGTTTTTATTGCCCGCTTCGGATCAATTAAATGCAGAAGCGCCAATTATCTTGAATAATTTAAAAGTTGACTGGACCCAAGCTGTCTTTTACAAAACCGTAATGAGCGACTTGTCTGATTTAGCAGACGTTTATTATGATGTTTTAGCATTTTTCAGCCCAACAGGGATTAAGTCCTTATTTATGAACTTCCCTGATTTTGAACAAAATGAAACCCGAATTGCGGTATTTGGAAGTACTACACAAAAAGAGGCTTTAGAGCACGGTTTGCGTGTAGATATTATGGCACCTACGCCTGAATCTCCATCGATGACAATGGCTTTAGATAAATATATTACCAAATCAAACAAAGAAGTTAAAGAGAAATAGTCTTTCAACTTAAATCATAAAAAAAGCTTTCAGAAAATTATCTGAAAGCTTTTTTATTTGAATTAATATTAAGTTAGATGGTTTTATTGTAAACTACAATTTTGGCCCCGCTTTTACTAAGTTTTTGCCTTCCTCATTTTCAGAATATTGAGCAAAATTCTTAATAAATAACTCGGCTAAATCGGTTGCTTTTGTATTCCATTCCGAAGCATCAGAATACGTATTTCTTGGGTCTAATATTTCAGTACTTACGCCTTCCAAAGACGTTGGAACTTCAAGATTAAAAATAGGAACGGTTTGAGTTTCTGCTTTTTCAATTGAACCGTCCAAAATTCTATCTATAATGGTACGGGTATCTTTTATAGAAATTCTTTTTCCAGTTCCGTTCCAACCGGTATTAACCATGTAGGCCGTGGCATGGTGTTGCTCCATTTTTTTTACTAATTCTTCCCCATATTTAGTTGGATGTAAGCATAAAAATGCTTTTCCAAAACAGGCAGAAAATGTTGGTTCTGGTTTTGTAACTCCTCTTTCTGTTCCTGCTAATTTTGCAGTAAAACCTGAGAGAAAGAAATATTTTGTTTGTTCTGGAGTCAATTTTGAAACGGGAGGCATAACCCCAAAAGCATCTGCGGTAAGAAAGATAACTTTCGTTGCGTGTCCGGCTTTTGAAACTGGTTTTACAATGTTATCAATATGGTCAATTGGATAAGAAACCCTTGTGTTTTGTGTAACTGAACCATCTTTAAAGTCGATATTTCCGTTTGCATCAAGCGTTACATTCTCCAATAAGGCATTTTTGCGAATAGCACCGTAAATATCTGGTTCGTTTTCCTTGCTTAAATCGATAGTTTTTGCATAGCAACCCCCTTCAAAATTAAAAACACCTTCATTGTCCCATCCGTGTTCATCGTCGCCAATTAATTCACGTTTTGGATCTGTTGACAAGGTTGTTTTCCCAGTCCCAGACAATCCGAAGAATACAGCTACATCACCCTCTTTTCCTTTATTTGCAGAACAATGCATCGATGCAATTCCTTTCAATGGCAAATAATAATTCATCATTGAAAATAAGCCTTTTTTCATTTCACCACCGTACCAAGTTCCCCCAATTAACTGAATTTTCTCGGTTAAGTTGAAGGCTACATAAACCTCCGAATTTAATCCGTGAGCAGCATATTGTTTGAAACTCGTTTTAGAACCGTTCATTACTACAAAATCAGGTTCTCCAAAATTTTCTAATTCTTTATCTGTTGGTCTGATGAACATATTTTTGACAAAGTGAGCTTGCCAAGCTACTTCCATAATAAATCGCACTTTTAATCGAGAATTTTCATTTGCACCGCAAAATGCATCTACAACATATAATTTATTTTCTGAAAGTTGTTCAACGGTGGTTTGTTTTAATGCATTCCAAGTATCTTGAGAAATACCTTTGTTATCATTTATTGCTTTATCAGAAGTCCACCAAATAGTGTCTTTTGTAATTTCATCATTAACAATATATTTATCTTTTGGGGAGCGACCAGTGAAAACACCAGTCATTACATTTACAGCTCCAAGTTCCGATAATTGCCCTTTTTCAAATCCTTCAAAATTTGGATTTAATTCTTCATTATACAAAAATTCAAACGACGGATTGTATATAATTTCTTGAGTATTTTTGATACCATATTTTTCCAACGAAATCGATATAGTAGATTGAGTGTAGCTGTCCATAGAATTAATTTAAGTTTGAATATTTATTTTACAAAAGTAAATATTTAAAACAATCTATTTTACATTTTTCACAAAAATTATAGATTTTTTCTATAAAAATTAACAAATAACCAACCCCAACCCGTTAAAAATAACAATCCTCCAATTGGCGTAATAAATCCAAAGGGGCTAAAATCAAATGGAAGAAGTTTATTTATTGCAATAAAATACAGAGAACCTGAAAAAAGTAAAACACCAAGAATTGTAGTGTAATAAATAACCTTTTTTGCATTAATAGAGAGGTCTTTTATTGTACCAATAAACAATAAAAATAATGCATGATACATTTGATATTTAACTCCAGTTTCAAAAGTATTGAGTTCTGAAACAACCAATACTTTCTTTAAAGCATGAGCACCAAAAGCTCCTAAAATAATTGATACTAATCCTAAAAAGGCTGCCGATGCAATAATTTTTCTATCCATTTTTATTATTTGTAAAATATATTGCAAAAATATGCGTTAAGTTGTTTAATCTTTTAATTAAATTCAATTTTAACATTTTGAAGCCCCTAAAATAATTCTATTTTTACACCTACATTAAAAACGATGAGAAAATTTATTTTTACAATTATTTTGATTCTTAGCTATAGTTTTAGCTTTTCTCAAATAAAACCAAATGAAAGATTAGTTTATGCTGCTTCTTATAATATGAGTGGCTTAATGACCCAGTTAGCGCAAGTTACGATGGAAACTGAAATGATGGAAACTTCAAAAAATACTTTTTTACATTTGAGTATTCAAGCTGCTACTTTTAGCAAATGGGATTCTTTTTTTAAAATTAGAGATTTATATGAATCGTATGTAAATCCTACAACTTTAAAGCCAAGTTTATACAAAAGAAGCATCAAAGAGGGTGGTTATTCTAAGACCGAAAAATACATTTTTAAATCCGATAGAAAAACAATTATTAGTACTTCAAAAACGAATAGCAAACCTGAAACGAAAAAAACATTCACGGTTGGAACTTCAACGCAAGACATTGTTTCTGTCATTTATAAGTTGCGAACTATTGATTTTCAAAATTATAAAAACGGTCAAACAAAGTCTTTCGTAATCGTATTTGACGAAACAGAATTTCCAGTTTTAGTGAAATTTATGGGAATTGAAACCGTTTCTGCTGGTAATTTAGGAACAAAAAATTGTTATAAAATTTCAATTGCTGCTAAAACCAATGCTTTAAAAGGAAAAGACAAAAACTTAATATGGCTTACTGCCGATAGTAAAAAAATCCCTGCTTTAATAAAATTTAGCATTCCTGTTGGAACAGGACAATTAACGTTATCAAACGCAACTGGAATTTAACACGACCATCATGAGACAATTATTTTTAGTTTTAGCAATTATTTTCACCGGTTTAAGCATTGTATTTGCTTCTTTACCATTAGGCACTTTGGCGTTAATTCCAATTGGAATTGCAATAGTATTTGGATTTTTAACATTCAAAAAATCTGATTTAAAACAACAAAAAGTAGTCAAAGTAATTTTGCTTTTTGCCATTTTATCACTTGTATTTGTAGTTGGAAAAGAAATATTCACGAAAGACGAAGTAGAAGTTGACAAACAATTTGACACTAAAAAAACAGAATCTAAAAAAGAAGCCAAGAAAGATTTAGAAGATTTAGACGGTTTGTAATTATTCTAAAAACACTGTTCTGAAACTCATGATTAATTTTGTGGGTTTTTTTATTTTTAAATAGTTATAAATATAACAAATTCATACATTTGTGTTATATTTATAATTATGAGAACTATTCTAATCATTGGAGCCGGGAGATCTGCTTCTTCGTTAATAAATTACTTACTCAATAAATCAGTTGCCGAAAATCTGCACGTAACAATTGGAGATATTTCATTGGATTTGGCCAAAAGAAAAACCAACTCGCATCCCAACGCTACAGCAATTGCATTGGATATATTTGATGAAAATCAAAGAAAAACTCAAATTCAAAAAGCAGACATTGTCATTTCAATGTTGCCAGCACATTTACATATTGAGGTCGCAAAAGACTGTATTGTCTATAAAAAACACATGGTTACCGCCTCCTATATTAGCGATGCAATGCAGGAATTAGATGCTGAAGCTAAAGCTAATAATTTGATTTTCATGAATGAAATTGGGCTCGACCCAGGAATCGATCACATGAGCGCCATGAAAACAATTGATGAAATTCGGGACAAAGGCGGAAAAATGATATTGTTTGAGTCGTTTTGTGGAGGATTAGTAGCCCCAGAATCCGACACTAATTTATGGAATTACAAATTCACTTGGGCACCAAGAAATGTGGTACTTGCTGGTCAAGGTGGAGCAGCAAAATTCGTCCAAGAAGGCACTTACAAGTACATTCCCTACCATAAATTATTTAGCCGAACAGAGTTTATGGAAGTCGAAGGTTACGGCAGATTTGAAGCCTACGCCAACCGAGATTCCCTTAAATACAGAAGCGTTTACGGACTAGATAACGTATTAACCTTATACCGTGGCACTTTGAGAAGAGTGGGGTTTTCAAAAGCGTGGAACATGCTTGTTCTACTCGGAATGACCGACGATTCCTATAGTATGGACGACTCCGAAACCATGACTTACCGCCAATTCACCAACTCCTTTTTACCCTATCACCCAACAGATTCTGTAGAAATTAAATTGCGTTTAAATTTAAAAATCGATCAAGACGATGTCATGTGGGACAAATTAATAGCGTTAGATATTTTTAATTCCAACAAAATTGTGGGTTTAAAAAACGCAACACCCGCTCAAATTTTAGAAAAAATATTGAAAGACAGTTGGACGCTACAACCCGACGACAAAGACATGATTGTAATGTACCATAAATTTGGCTACGAAATCAATGGTGTAAAAAGACAAATCGATTCCAAAATGGTGTGCCTTGGCGAAGACCAAACCTATACTGCAATGGCAAAAACCGTGGGACTTCCCGTAGCCATTGCCACCTTACAAATTCTGAACGGAAAAATCACCACTCCAGGTGTACAACTTCCAATTACCAAAGAAATCTATTTACCCATTTTAGCAGAATTAGAAACCCTTGGTGTTGTTTTTAAAGAAGAAGAAATGCACTACGAAGGCTATAATCCTAATAGTATTGTAAATTAATTTTTTTTGGAGCTATTTCCAGCTATCCGCTATATCTGTTGTGACGAACACCGCCACAACAGGATGCCGCTGCTATCTGGGCTAGGAATTACGGTTCGATTTCATGATTGATTTTTGAAAGTAATATAATAAAGGGTTTGGGGGCGGTAGCGGGGATTATTTTCAATAGTCAATCTCTTGTATAATTTTCTTACATTTGTTTTTCCCTTTAATCTCAAAGAAAAATTTATCAAATTATAATTATGAAAAAATCAATTCTTTTTTTAACAATTGCATCATTATTCTTAAGTTGTAGTAATAGTGATAGTCAAGGTGGTGGTAATTCTGCAGGAAATGTAGATTATTTTTTTAATATCAATATTAATGGTGTTGAACATAAAGTTCAAGGAAACACAAGTGGATTTGATACAGGAAATCCTTTTATTTCATTTTTATCTAATCCAAATCAATGTCAAACTATGATTGGAAATACAACTCAGCTTACATTCAAAATTGCTGACATCACAAAACCAAATTTTGTGAGTGGACAAACTCTATACTTGCAGATTAATATACCAAATTGTCAGGTTGGTCAAAATCAAGCAGAGTTTGCTATATTTCAATCACCAGTATACGATACTTTTTGCTCAAATTCATCAATCTACTCTGGGACAATACTTGGTTTTCATCAAAATAGTGGAATTCATAACTACAGTGGCAGTACTAGAAATAAAATTACTATTAATATTACTGATATGGGTACTCCTTCAACTTCTTCAGCGCAAGGTTATAATTATGGCAACACATTCAAAGGGAATTTTACTGGACCTGTTTATTTATCCTCAACATTTATAAGTGGTCAATTTAATGATAATATTCCCATGCAATTAGATATGAGTTTCTCTGCATATAGAGTTAATTAGTTATAAATTAAAATTTAAACATATTAAAAAATACACCACTCCCACACGATTCCTTTCGTGTGGTTGGAAGTTTTTTTGTACTTTTGCTTTTCAATTATAACTAAAAAATCCATTTTGGTTTAAATAGAAAAGATATGAAACTCAATTCACAAACAGTAGAAATAGACGGAATCGACAAAGAAAGTCTTCGGGATTTAATGGAAGATGCCCGCAAACCAATTCTTCAAATTGCCAATAAAATTGGTATTTCTGGCGCTGCAATCCACCAAAGATTGCGAAAATTAGAACAATCGGGCGTAATTTCGGGTTCAAAATTCATTGTCAACAACAAAGTTTTGGGCTACAGCACTATGGCATTTGTAGGAGTTTACCTTGATAAAGCTGCCCGAAATTCGGAAGCCGTGAAAGAGTTGAGAAAAATCCCTGAAGTTTTAGAATGTCATTATACCACTGGAAATTGGTCGATATTAATCAAAATTATATGTCGCGATAACGAGCATTTAATGAATCTATTAAATACCAAAATCCAAGCAATCGAAGGTGTTTCAAGAACAGAAACCTTCATTTCCTTAGACCAGCAAATAGAACGACAAATACAATTGTAATGAGGAGGTTGATTTGGTTATGCGTTGATTTGGTTATAAAAAAAATGGGGAACATATTCTGTTCCCCATTTTAATAATTTATAACGAATTATCGTCTGTTCATGTAAATCATCACATAATACAATAAAGTCGCAATTGAGCCAATAGCAGCAACTACGTACGTTCTTGCAGCCCATTTCAAAGCGTCTTTTGCACCAGCTTGCTCTTCGTTGGTCAACATGTTTTTGTTTTCTAACCAAGCCAAAGCCCTGTTACTTGCGTCATATTCTACAGGTAACGTTACAATGGAGAACAACGTTGTGGCAGCAAAAATCACAATTCCAATTAGCAATAATGACGGGAATGTTTTCATCATGAAAATTCCACCAATCAAAATCCATTGCACATAATTTGATGCAATATTTACCACTGGAACCAATTGAGAACGCAATTCCAACCAACTATAAGCGGTGGCGTGTTGCACCGCATGACCACATTCGTGAGCAGCAACTGCAGCAGCGGCAGCATTTCTTTGATTGTAAACAGCTTCACTTAAATTTACTGTTTTGTCCGTTGGATTGTAATGATCTGTCAAACGCCCTGGAGTTGAAATTACAGTAACATCAGTAATTCCGTGGTCTGCGAGCATTTTTTCGGCGATTTCTGCACCTGACATTCCATTATTCAACTGCAATTTTGAATACAATTCAAATTTCTTTTTCAATTGGCGGCTCACCAACCAACTGAACAACATGATTAAACCTGCGACTATTAAATACATATATTTTATTTTTAAAAGATAAAGTTACAAAAACTACATCAAATTACAAGCCAAATTTTTTGGATGCAATTTTGTCATTATCCCACCAAGTTGATTACTTTCCCCGGAACAATAATTACTTTGTTTGGCGTTCTTCCTTCCAATTGTTTGATAGTTCGTTCGTCTTTCATGATGATTTCTTGAATTTCTGCAACCGATAAATCCAATGATAATTCTATTGTAAAACGCATTTTACCATTGAAAGAAACTGGATATTCCTTGCTGCTTTCAACCAAATACTTCTCGTCCACCACTGGAAAATCAAATGTTGAAATAGATTCAAAATGACCTAATTGCATCCACAATTCTTCTGCAATATGTGGCGCATAAGGCGAAATTAAAACTGCCAATGGTTCCAAAATGGCACGTTCATGACAATTTTGCGCAGTCAATTCATTTACACAAATCATAAACTGAGAAACTGATGTGTTAAAAGAGAAGTTCTCAATGTCTTCGTTTACTTTTTTAATGGTTTTGTGCAAGCTTTTCAAACTGTCTTTCGAAGGTTCGTTATTGGTTACAACCCAACCAGTAGCGTCATCATTATACAAACGCCATAATTTTTTTAAGAACCCAAAAACACCCGAAATCCCTGCCGTATTCCATGGTTTTGATTGTTCCAAAGGACCTAAAAACATTTCATACAAACGCAACGTATCGGCACCATATTCAGCACAAATGTTATCTGGCGTTACCACATTGTATTTGGATTTTGACATTTTTTCGATTTCACGACCAACAATGTAAGCCCCACCCGACCTCCCCGAAGGGAAGGAGCCAGAAATGAATAATTCTCCATTATCTAAAATAAATTCTGAGTCTTTATATTCTTCTCTTGAGTTTTTGAATGCATTAATATCTAATTCATTCGTAATATCATTGATATAACATAAATCAACATGAATTTGAGTAAAATGAGACAATTTTGTTACGCTTGAAAAATTAATTTGATTGCGAATAATATTATTCAAACTTTCAATATCATTTATCAACATTGAGTCAGCCTTAATTGACTTATCAATTATGTTTTTAGAAATAAAAATGACTTTTCTATTTTCTCCTTCATTTACTCCATATTCCCATCGATAAACAAAAGCACTCATTCCCAAAATCATTCCCTGATTAATCAGTTTTTTGAAGGGTTCTTCGGTGGGCGCATACCCTTTGTCTTTCAAGAATTTATTCCAAAAACGAGAATACAATAAATGTCCCGTTGCATGTTCGCTTCCGCCAATGTATAAATCAACATTTTGCCAATAGTTTAAAGCTTCCGCTGATGCAAATTCCTCTTCATTGTGCGCATCCATATACCGCATCCAATACCAAGAACTTCCCGCCCATCCTGGCATGGTGTTGAGTTCAAGCCCCCAAACCCCCGAAGGGGGATTAGCTGCGTCTTCAACCGAAACGATTTCGTTTTTATTGGTATCCCAATGCCACGCTTTTGCATTTCCTAAAGGTGGCTGCCCGTCTTCGGTAGGGAGATAATTTTCTACTTCTGGCAAGGCGATTGGCAAATATTTTTTGTCAATCATTTGTGGCAAACCATTTACATAATATACAGGGAAAGGTTCTCCCCAATAGCGCTGACGCGAAAAAACAGCATCTCGAAATCGGTAATTGATTTTGCCTTTTCCTTGGTTTATTTTTTCTAATTCTTCAATAATTTTTTGAGTCGCTTCTTTGTAATTCAATCCGTTTAGGAAATCAGAATTATTTAAAACAAATCCCTCTTTTGAAGTATAGGCTTCTTTTTCTATTAAGTTTTCAGCTTCCGAAATTCCCCCTTTGGGGGTTAGGGGGCTGAATATATTTTTAATTTCTGGCATTCCATTTTGACCTTTGAAGAAATTTGCAAATGCATAATCTCTTTCGTCGCCGCACGGAACCGCCATTACCGCACCTGTGCCGTAACCTGCGAGAACATAATCGCCAATCCAAACTGGAATTGGTTCTTTTGTAAAAGGATGTTCTGCATAAGCCCCAGTGAAAACCCCCGAAATGGTTTTTACATCCGCCATTCTTTCACGTTCAGATCGCTTTGCTGTTTTTTCGATATAGGCTTCAACAGCTGCTTTTTGTTCTGGAGTTGTGATTTGAGCAACCAATTCGTGTTCGGGTGCCAAGGTCATGAATGTAACTCCGAAAAGAGTGTCGGGACGGGTCGTAAATACATCGATATATTGTTGCTTACTTTCGACTTTCGACTTTCGACTTTCGACTTTAAAAGAAACCATCGCTCCCACTGATTTTCCAATCCAATTTCGTTGGCTTTCTTTGATGCTTTCGCTCCAATCAATATCATTTAGTCCTTGCAACAAACGTTCTGCATAAGCAGAAATTCGCATGCTCCATTGTGTCATTTTTTTACGAATAACCATATGTCCGCCTCGTTCTGAAACGCCATTTATAATTTCGTCGTTGGCCAAAACGGTTCCTAAACCGGGACACCAATTGACTTCAGTTTCGGCGAGATAAGTTAATCGGTATTGTAAAAGAATTTTTTGTTGTTCGTCTGATGAAAAAGAAGTCCATTGCGAAGCAGAAAATTCTTGAATTTCATCGTCGCAAACGGCATTTACAGTTGCATTTCCCTCTTTTTCGAAAATAGAAAGCAAGGTTTCAATGTCTTCCGCCTTGTCAGTATTTTTATTGTACCAGGAGTTGAACAATTGAATAAAAATCCATTGTGTATGTTTATAATAATCAGCATTTGAGGTGCGTACTTCCCGAGACCAATCGAATGAAAATCCGATTTTGTCGAGTTGTTCGCGGTATCTTGCTATGTTTTCTTTGGTGGTTTTATCGGGATGTTGCCCCGTTTGTATGGCATATTGTTCAGCGGGCAATCCAAAACTATCATACCCTTGCGGGTGCAAAACATTGAATCCTTTGTGGCGTTTAAAGCGCGCATAAATATCGGAAGCGATGTATCCCAACGGATGACCAACGTGCAATCCAGCCCCTGATGGATACGGAAACATATCCAAAACATAGTATTTTGGTTTAGCTACGTTCAGTTCGGCTTCGCCTCGGGTTTCAGAATTGTTTTTTGCAGCAAATGTTTGGTGTTCAAACCAGTATTTTTGCCATTTTGATTCTACTTCAATTTGGTTGTATTTCATTTAAAATGTGTTCTTCTAATTTATGCGATTTTGCTTTTGCAAATGCAAATCTAATTGCAAATTTACATTTATTGTACGAAAATTGAAACTTTGGGCGTTATTAAGTTTATTTAAAGGAATTCTTTGTTATTTTTACACTTTAATTTTATAATATATGAGTACTTCGTACGATAAATTTCAAAAACGCAGGTTGATTTCTTCTTATTTTTCTGTAATCCTGAGCGTGTTTTTAGTATTGTTTTTGGTTGGAATTTTAGGCTTATTTGTCTTGAATTCCAAGAAATTATCTGATGATTTCAAAGAGCAAATTGCGATGACAGTATTCTTTAAAAGCGAAGCCAACGATTCGGTTTTGAAGGCTTTTGAAGTGGAATTGAAAACTGCGAAATTCGTAAAATCGAGTGTTTTTGTTTCTAAAGAGGATGCAGCAAAAGTGCACACAGAAATTATTGGCGAGGATTTTATGACTTTTTTAGGTGCTAATCCGTTGCAAAATTCGTTTGATATTCATTTGAAAGCGGATTTTATTGATGCGAAAAACATCCGAAGAATTGAAAATAAATTGCGTGAAAATCGGATGGTTTCTGATATTGTTTATGACAAACAATTGGTGAATTTGGTGAATGACAATATTAAAAAAGTGAGTTTTTGGATTTTGATAATTAGTGGATTTCTGACTTTAATAGCGGTTTTATTGATAAATAGTTCGATGCGATTGTCTATTCATTCCAATCGATTTATTATTAAAACGATGCAAATGGTTGGCGCAACGAAGTCGTTTATTAGAAAACCATTTATTTGGAAAAGTATCAAATTGGGAATGATTGGTTCGGCTTTAGCGGTTTTGGCGCTTATTGGCACTTTGATTTATTTGAACACGAGTTTTCCGAATTTAGGAATTTTAGACGATCAACTATTGATTGCTTTGGTATTGTTAGGCGTTGTTGCTGTTGGGATTTTAATCACTTGGATTAGCACTTATTTTGCAACGCAACGCTTTTTGAATTTGAGAACAGACGATTTATACTAAAGGTTATTCGTTGATTTGGTTATTTGTTTATTCGAATTGTCGCAACTCAACTTTTTAAAAAAATATAATAAAAATGAAAAATAACGAACAAAAACCAGAATTTCTTTTTGATAAAATAAACTACAAAATTCTATTGGTTGGAATTGCCGTAATTGCCATTGGATTTATTTTGATGTCGGGCGGTGGAAGTGATAATCCAAAGGTTTTTAACGAGGCCATTTTCAATTTCAGAAGAATTCGATTGGCGCCAACAGTGGTTTTAATCGGTTTTGGAATTACCATTTATTCGATTTTTAAATCCCCGAAAAAATAATAATGGATATTTTTCAAGCAATTATCCTTGCTATAATTGAAGGCGTTACCGAATATCTTCCGATTTCATCTACTGGCCACATGATTTTTGCGAGTTCCTATTTTGGAATTCAAAATGATGATTTTGTAAAATTATTTCAAGTTTCTATTCAGTTTGGTGCTATTTTGGCCGTTGTAGCGTTGTATTGGAAGAAGTTTTTTGACTTTTCAAAATTCAATTTTTACATCAAATTGGCTTGTGCCGTAATTCCAGCTTTGGTTTTAGGAAAGTTATTTGATGATAAAATAGAAGCGGTTTTAGGCGATCCAATTCCGATAGCAATTGTCTTGATTGTTGGCGGAATTGTTTTGTTGTTTATTGACAGTAAATTCCAAAATCCAACCGTTGCGGCGGAGGAAGATATTACAATTAAAAAAGCCGTGACCATTGGTTTTTGGCAATGTTTGGCAATGATGCCGGGAACAAGTCGTTCAGCAGCTTCCATAATTGGAGGAATGCAACAAGGATTAACGCGTCAAGCGGCAGCAGAATTTTCATTCTTTTTAGCGGTTCCAACGATGATGGCGGTGACGTTGTATTCGGTGTTTCTGAAAACCTATGAATCTACTCATTTGAAAGGATATGAATTACTTTTGCAATCGAAAGACAATATAAAATTGTTTTTGATTGGGAATGTCGTTGCGTTTATAGTGGCGGTTTTAGCAATAAAATTCTTCATCGGAATTATAAAAAAATACGGCTTCAAACCCTGGGGTTATTATAGAATAATTATGGGCATTTTTCTTGTAATTTACTTTTCATATTTCAAATAATCATAATTTGACTACAATTGAAGATTTCCAAAACGGACAGATTTTATTGATTGACAAACCATTGAATTGGAGTTCGTTTCAGGCGGTAAACAAATTAAAACATGCCCTGATTAATAAAGTTGGGCTTCCTAAAAAATTTAAAATTGGTCACGCAGGGACTTTAGATCCTTTGGCAACTGGATTGTTATTGGTTTGCACTGGAAAATTCACCAAAAGAATTTCGGAATTACAAGGTCAAGCGAAAGAATATACGGGCACCTTTCATATTGGGGCCACCACTCCTTCCTACGATTTAGAAACAGAAATTGATGAAAATTTTCCGATTTCTCATGTTGATGAAGTCTTAATTCATGAAACTGTAAAACAATTTTTGGGTGAAATAGACCAAAAACCACCCATTTATTCTGCCATCAAAAAAGATGGTGTTCGCCTTTATGAACACGCTCGAGCAGGAGAAACAGTAGAAATTGCAGCCCGAAGAACTACAATTCACGAATTTGAAATCACAAGAATTGCTTTGCCAGAAATCGATTTCCGAGTAGTTTGCAGCAAAGGAACATATATTCGTTCTTTAGCGTATGATTTTGGAAAAGCAATGAATTCTGGCGCTCACTTAACGGCACTGAGAAGAACAAAAATTGGTGATTATCATGTTGAAAATGCGATTGACGTAATCCAATTTGAAGCTAATTTATTAAGGCATTAATTCCATAATTTCCTTTTGAGTAGAAAGTCCTTTATCGCGCAAATACCATATTTGCAATTCCGCTTTTATAGTATTGTCAATAACTCCAAATTTTTCCTTATAATTTTGAATTAATTCGATTGCGCCTTTTGGTCGTGGACCCCAATTTGCTTCAACATTCAGGGTATTTTTGTCTAAAATAATCAATTTTGGAATTGCTTTTGCACCATTGGTTAAATACAAATTCATCAATTCCTTATTTTCATCACGGAAAACAATTTTCATTTCAATTTTAGCAGAAACTTCGACCATTTTATTGAAAATTGGAAGCAATTGCGCAGCATCGCCACACCACCCTTCTGAAATTACAAGCCAAATGGATTCGTTTTTCAACGATTGTAATTTTAATAGTATATCATCAGAAATCTTGATGGTTTTATCTAAACGATTCATTCTGGTTTCGTTCAAACTGCTATAATGAGTCAAATCTTCCGATTGAATAGCTCCCGAAGATTTCCCTTCAATTAATAAATCAGAAATAATTTTCCTGTATTCATTATACGAACAGCTATTGATTAATGCGGTTTTAATTATCTCTTTCATTAAAATGTTTTTACAAATTTACAAAATAACCCAATTTTAATTATGATAATTATCACATTCAGATAAAATGTAACTATTTGATAAACTAGAAAGTTCAAAAAAAATGCGAACACTATTTAATAAAAAAAGAATATGCCTATATTTGCAAGATACAACTCAACCAAATTATGAAATACAAAAGAATTCTTCTGAAATTAAGTGGCGAAGCGCTAATGGGCGAAAGACACTATGGAATTGACCCAGCGAGATTGGCAGAATATGCCGAAGAAATCAAAAAAATTCACTCAAAAGGAGTCGAAATTGCAATTGTAATTGGCGGTGGAAATATATTTAGAGGTGTTTCAGGAGCTAGCAACGGAATGGATCGCGTTCAAGGCGATTACATGGGAATGCTTGCTACCGTTATCAATGGAATGGCGTTGCAAGGCGCATTGGAAGAAAAAGGAATGCTAACACGTTTGCAAACCGCTTTAAAAATCGAGGCAATTGCAGAACCGTATATAAAAAGAAGAGCCGTTCGTCACCTTGAAAAAGGGCGAATTGTAATTTTTGGTGCTGGAACAGGAAACCCTTATTTTACAACAGATACCGCTGCCGTTTTAAGAGGTGTAGAAATCCAAGCCGATGTAATTTTGAAAGGAACACGCGTTGATGGAATTTATTCTGCAGATCCTGAAAAAGATGCAAATGCTACAAAATTCGATACTATTTCATTTGATGATGTTATCAAAAAAGGATTAAACGTAATGGATTCAACCGCTTTCACATTAAGCCAAGAAAATAAATTGCCAATTGTAGTTTTTGATATGAACAAAGAAGGAAACTTATTGAAAATTTGCGAAGGTGAAAATATCGGTACAATAGTTAAAATATAAGGCTTGCTCAAAAAGCAAAAAATCAATAAAAATGACTGAAGAAATTGAATTTATATTAGATAGTACAGAAGAATCGATGCAAGGTTCTATTGCGCATTTAGAAAAAGAATTTCTAAATATTCGTGCAGGAAAAGCCTCACCAGCAATGTTGGGTAGTGTTTTTGTAGATTATTATGGTGCCGCAACGCCACTTTCACAAGTTTCAAAAATTAGCGTTCCAGATGCAAGAACAATCACCTTGCAACCTTTTGAAAAAAATATGTTACAGGTAATTGAGAAAGCAATTATGGTTGCAAATATTGGATTTAACCCAATGAACAATGGCGATGTAATCATTATTAGTGTGCCACCTTTAACCGAGGAACGCCGTCGTGATTTAGCAAAACAGGCCAAAGTAGAAGCTGAAGATGCTAAAATTGGAGTTCGAAACGTGCGAAAAGATGCCAATTCCGATATTAAAAAATTAGAAAAAGAAGGAACTTCAGAAGACATTTGCAAAAGTGCCGAAGAACAAGTTCAGAATTTGACCAATAATTTCATCCGCAAAATCGACGAACTTTTAGTCGTTAAAGAAGCTGAAATCATGAAAGTTTAACTTCATTATATTCCTATCAAATCCGCTATAAATGCGGATTTTTTTTGTAAAACCTTGTGAGGTTTGACGGTGAAAATCTCGAGGATTGCAACAAACAAACCTTACGAGTTTACTGATTGCTTCATTTTTTGCAAAGATAGCCGTAAACGAGGGCACGCCCAAAAAACAAGATTCCTGAAAGTCTTGCAAGAGTTACTGATTATTCGTTAATTTGTTATTGATTTTGAAACATTAAAAATACCAAAAAATGGTTAGGATTTTAATTTTGCTACTCTTTTTGGCGACCAAATTTCAAGCGCAAACGACTATGATAACACCGCAGAATTTACAAAAAGGAGATACGATTGCGATTGTGGCAACGGCTCGAAAAAACATTACCGATAACTTGAAACCCGCATTGACATTGGCAAAAAGCTGGGGATTGGAAGTGGTTGTGGGCGCAACAATTGGCTTGGACGACAACCAATTGGCGGGAACGGACGAGCAACGCGCAACCGATTTTCAGGCGATGATGGACAACCCAAATATCAAAGCGATTTGGTGCGTTCGGGGTGGTTATGGAACGGCGAGAATGGTGGAATTGGTTGATTTTTCAAGGTTTAAAACAAGTCCAAAATGGATTGTTGGTTTTAGCGATGTAACGGTTTTGCACAGTCATTTGAATACGTTGGGGATTGCGTCAATTCACGGAATTATGCCTGTGAATGTTGAGAAAGCTTCGGCAGAAGTTGAGGAAACGTTGCGAAAAGCATTGTTTGGAGAATCGCTTTCTTATACTCTGGCGTTTGAAAATGAGAACAAATTGGGTGTTGCTCAAGGCGAATTAGTGGGCGGTAATTTGTCGATTTTGTACAGTATGATGGGTTCCGAATCGCAGGTAAATTGCCGTGGAAAAATTCTTTTTATTGAAGATTTAGACGAATATTTATACCACATTGACAGAATGATGCTGAGTTTGAAGCGCTGCGGTTGCTTTGAAGGTTTGCAAGGTTTGGTTGTGGGAAGTTTTTTAAAAATGCACGATAATGAAATTCCGTGGGGCAAAAATGCACACGAAATCATTTTGGATATTACCAAAAAATATCAGTTTCCTATCGTTTTTAATTTTCCAGCGGGACATATTCACGATAATAATACGTTGATTTTTGGGAAAACAATTTCTTTGGAAGTTAATGACAAGGAAACCATAATGAAGTTTTAACGCAAACCATTTATACTTTTTTTAATGGCCGAACACAACGATTTAGGAAAATTAGGAGAAGAATTGGCTGTTGAATTTCTTGAAAAAAATGGCTATTCAATTTTAGAAACCAATTGGACTTTTCAAAAAGCTGAAGTAGATATTATTGCCAAAAAGGACGGAATCCTTGCTGTGGTTGAGGTAAAAACCCGTTCGAGCATAGATTTCGGATTGCCTCAAGATTTTGTAAAACCTAAAAAAATCCAACTTTTAGTGAAAGCCATCAACGAATATGTACTTTCAAACGACCTTGATGTGGAAGTTCGCTTTGATATTATTGCGCTTCACAAAGATGGGAAAGGGTTCAAAATGGAGCATTTGGAAGATGCGTTTTATTATTTTTAATGTTATATTTATAACAAATTGTTTTTTATTGCTATATTTGCGGCAAGTTTAAAACACACAAATATGAAAACCGTTTCCTCAATTGTTGAGAATTACATCAAAACCAAGCCTTTTTTATTAAGTGCATTGTCCCAAAACATTATCAATTTGACGTCTTTGTCAAGAAATATGATGACCGAATTAGACTCTGAATTTGGGAAAGAGGTGAAACAAGGGGCTATTGTAATGGCGCTGAAACGTCTTTCGGTAGATTTGGATTTTAGATTGAATCACAAGATTTCAAAAGTGATGAAAAACTTGGGAGAAATCACGGTTCGTTCTTCATTGATTGATTATACATTTGCTGTTTCCAGTACCATTTTGACCAAACAAGCCGATTTAATTTCGGAAATTAACAACAATCCTGATATTTTTTATACGTCTTCAAAAGGCGTTAGCGAGACGAATATTATTGTGAGTCAAAGTGTGGGACATTTGGTAGAAAAGCATTTTGCTTCTGAAAAACAAATCCAAAAATTAGAAAATTTAGCTTCGATTACGGTAAAATTACCAAAAGAAAACACTGTAATTCCTGGGATTTACTACTTTATTTTTCAGCGTTTGGCTTGGGAAGGAATTATCATTAACGAGGTGATTTCAACATCCAATGAATTTACCATTTTGGTAAGCGACGACGAAGTGGATGTTGCTTTTAAAGTAATTAAGGATTTGAAAACGTTATAAATTCTTACTTACTTTCTGGGCACGGATTACAAATCCGAGCTATCTGGTATAACCGCATTAACGATTAAAAAAAATTAACATTTAAAATAATCGATTAACCGAAATAAAATTTATCTTTACAATATACAATTTCATTGTTGTAACAATAACCTAAGATTCCTAAGTTATTGTTCATTCCGGCAAACAATTCGCTTTGCCAAATAGTACTTCCCTCAAAAAACATACGCAGGATTTGCAATAAAAAAAACAAGTTGTTGTTTTTGTTGCCAATCAAGATTAGAGAAACAATAAACCACGGTTTGAATAATTCCTATCGTGAAATTTGATAAATAATAAATAATGCGAAACAAACCTTCGCCAATCTATCCAAATTTGGGGTGATAAGCGAAGGTTTGTATCGCCTATATACAAGTTACCAGCTATTTTAAAAAATCTGCATGTTATGAAATATCTAAAAATTGTTCTTATTCTTCTTTTAATTAGTTGCAATGCTCATGTTGTAGAATTTGATAAAAATGACGAGCCAATACTTGGAAAAAATATGCAGTACAACATTATTGAAAAGCCGAATTTTGAAGACTTAAAAAAAATTGATACAACTGCTTACTATGTTCAAATATTTGAAGGTAGATATTACAATGATGGAGAAATAGGCAACCCTATGGTTTTAGAATTTCATAACGATGGTTATTTTAAAGAATCTTCAATCAAATATTATAATAAGTTTTCTTATAGAACAAAAGAAAATATTTGGTATGGTGGAAAATATAAAATATATAATAACAATATTGAACTTGAGTCATTTGCTCCTTCAAGAGGTAGCAAAACAAAAGTTTATGTTAAACTACTTATCAAAGGTAGATTTGATGGAGATAAAATAATTTTTGACGATAAAAAAAACAACACATTAGTTTCTGTATATCAAAAAAAACAAAAAATTGAATAACAAAAACAGCTGGTAACAGGCGTTTGGCAAGATTGCGAATTTTGTAGTAAATTCACGTTTACATTTCGCAAGAAATTTTATCTTTAACAGAAAATAATCGGTTCCGTAGTTCGCAACCTCGCCAAGCGCCGGAACGTTACCTGCAAGCGTAGAGAACCGACACGAATAACATCTATCATCGACAATAACTTAACAAATAATCTTAACACTATACTTATAGTCCGTTGTTTCATAAACAACAAATATGGAACTTTGTAACCGTGGACATAAGAATCAAAATAGGAATACGACTTAAAGAACTTAGAAACGAAAAAGGACTTAGTCAAGAAAAGTTCTCATTCATTTGTGAGCTTGACAGAACCTATATTGCAAGTATTGAGCAAGGAAAAAGAAATGTTTCAGCAGCAAACATCGAAAAAATTGCAAAAGCGCTTGATATGTCTATTTATCAATTTTTTAAATCAGACTTATTCAAGTAAAATGGACATAAAAGAATACGAAGAACTAATTATCTCTCAATTAAAAAAAGTTGTAGAACAAATTATTGAAAAAGGACCAAACTTAGCAATTGCCGTAAAAAAGGGAGAAAGAGTTGGAGACGGTATAAGTAAATATCTTGAAAATAAATTTGTTGAGTTTACAAGAGAACACGAGTTTTTTACAGATTCTTTGGCATCTCCTGAAGGGAAAACAAAAAATCCTTTTGATGTACAAACATTTTTTGAAATCAAAAACCATAGAGAATTACTTTGGATTGATTTTAAAGCCATAAATGTTGACAATGATGACACCAATCCTGATAGCGGTACACCAGACAAAGTATTGACCTTAATGAATAGTGGCTATTTTTATTTGGTTTACATTCTTGTGTATTATAAAGGAAATGAAACAGGGTTAGATTTTGTAAAAAATAATGAAATATTCGTAAAACCATATTTCCTTAAAGATGTCAGTAGTACAATGAGGATAACACCTGCAAACCAAATGCAAGTCAATGGTTTTGCAGAACCAATGTACAGAACCCGAGAAGAATTTTTAGAGTTTTTACTTAAAAAGAAAATTGAATCTAACGAAAGAAAACTGAAAAAGGCAACTGAGGAATTAGAAAATTTAAGGCAAGGTAATTTCAAAAAAGACTTATCCTTAGAACAGCTTAAAGAGCTTAATAAATCACAAGAAGAAAGTATCAAAAATCTTTGATACTTTCTTCAATTGTAGCAATTTCTATATCGGACAACTCATAGTAAGAGTAAATCAAATTATCTATTTGAGTTTTTAAAGTATCTTTTGAATTAAAATCGGAGTAAATCTCTTTACACAATTTAGAAATTTCATTTTGTAATTTTATATCATTAGGAATGTAAATAGTTCCTAAATCTCCAATTTTTATTTGTGGTTGTTTACCCTGGGAGAACCTTATTATATTCATTTGTTGAGCATAGTAAGTCACAAAATCCGTATTCAAAAAGCCGCATAAAAAATATAAAAATTCAATTGTTTCTGCCGAATTATTTCTTAATGAAAAAACATAAAGGCTATTATTCGCAGAACTTTTATTCAAATCAATTGTAGCTACTATTTCTTTTGCAGACTGTCTAATAAACAATTTTGGATTATCGTAAATAATAGTTTCGCCTAATCCTAATCTTTTTTTATTCTTAACACCCTGCTTTATTAGTTCAATTTTTAATTCTTCATTGATTGAATCTTGCAAAGGTTTGTTGTAATAAAAGTATTTCTTGAAATCAAGTTTGCCATACTTTTCTGAAAGTGCTTTTGAGCCTTGGTAATATGGATACAATAATTCTTCTTCTCTACTTCCTTTATCTATGAAAGTAAATTTATCTTCCATATCTAAAAGCATCACACAAGTACGCAGATTTTTATTTGGGTATAATTGAAGTATTGTTTTATCTTTTTTGGCTTCAACCTTATCTAAAATTTGCTTTGAAATTGAACAACCATTATACCTGAATTTATACTCATCATTTTTATTGTTCCAACTTGACTGTTCAACCAAATAACGATTTTCTGTTTTATGGTCAATGATTTGTACTTTATGATTTACAATTTTAGTTTTTGAAAGTTTAATAATTACTTGACCACTTGCAACATCAAAATCTTTAATGTTCACCTGCAATTCATCAATAGTTGTATTATCTAACAAATATTTTCTTGTAAATTCATAGGCAGTTTCAAAAAAAGAAACATCAATAATAAAACTCAACTTGCCATTTTCTTTCAAAAAATCAAGTGAGTGTTCTATAAATAACATTACAAGATTTAGTTTTCCGTTTTTTACTGAACTTGGAAACTGATGGTAGTTTTTTAAGTAATTTATCCTTTGCTCTTCATTTTCTTTTTTATCTCTTCGTCCATATAATGTAACATAAGGTGGATTACCAATCACATAATCAAACGAATTATACAAATTAGAAAACGGAGTAGTTTTTACTTCATCAAATAATGACAATCCAGATATTACTTTATCCGTAAAATCCCAAGTTATTCCATTAAACGAGCCTTGAAAATCTTCATTAAAAAGAAAAGTGAATAGTTTTTGAATATTTGTTTTGGTTGTTTCTACCATTTCTTCTTGTACATCAACAAAGAAAACGTTATTTGATATAAAGTTTGAAATCAATACAGAATCGGGAAATTTCAAATAAATGTCGAAGAGTAATTTTAAAATAAAAATACCTTGTCCACAAGAAGGTTCAAGTATTCTTTTTTCAAAGATTTCTGAGTCAATTAAAACAACATCTAATAAATTTTCAACTGTATCAACAGAGTTAGTTAAGAAAACACCATTTTTCTTTCTTTCTATCTTGTTTAAACCTTGCTCATAGCCATTTTGCCCGAGAGCAATCCTATCAAGAAAATACGAAATTTGACTTGTGTTTTTAAGTTCTTTTACCAACATCTTACTATGACTTTGAATTAACTTTGCAAAGATAAACAAAAAAATTAAAAATGATACTTATAATCTACAATTACTTTTCAACATAATAGACTAAATTTACAGACGAGAAAACGCCAGCAGGTAACAGCAGTTTGGCAAAATGGCGGGTTTTGGGCTTAATTTAAAGCTGGTTTTGTGTTTGTAAAATCAGTGTTTAACCGAAAGTTTAGGCTTCCTTAGTCCGCCACATCGCCAAGCGGCCAAACGTTGTGCGATATTTTGACCGAAAAAACCGTAAATGAAAAATATAATAATTTTTGCCTTTATTTTAAATTTTTTATCTTGTAAAGCACAAGATTTTGAGAAAATATCTATTTCAAAAACTGATATTTCCGAATTGTACGTCAATGATGAAAATTCTACAGAACTATTTTATTATAAATATCTTCCGAAAAATAATATTAAAGGAGTTTTAGTTGTAATTCCTTCTGGTGGAGAACTTGTTGAAAATACATTAAAACAAATAACTCTTCAAAAAATAGCAGTTGAAAAAGGAATTATGGTAATTGTTCCATCAATAAATTGGGGAACAGATAATCGAGAAGCAGAATTCAAATTACTTGATAAAATTTTCAGTGAAATTGTCCCCCGCTCCCGCGCGAATCCCTTCGCGTGGTAACGGCATACAAAAAACAGGGCAGCCGAAAACTGGTGAGAGTAGGTAAAATAATACGACCACGCGAAGGGATTCACGCGGGAGCGGGGCTAAAATGAAAGTAAGTGCTTCTAAATCCGCCACTTCGCCAAGCGGCATAACGTTATGGGCAAAACATTATAATTTCTAAATCATTTCCATCAATTCTAATGCTTTTCGTATCGATTTTACATTTTCAAAAGTCAATAAAAGGCGCAAACCATTTGGTGTTTGTTTTTCCTTCATTTTGCACAATTGCGATTGCTTTTGTACAAATTGCAACACCTGGTTGAATCGTCCCGATTGGTAATAACTGGATTGCTGATCAGACACAAAATAGCAAATCATTTTACCTTGTTTCATCACTAATTTTTCGATTCCCAATTGGGTGGCAATCCATTTTATTTTAATGCTGTTTAACAATGAAACCGCCTGTTTCGGTAAAGCACCAAAGCGATCCACTAGCTTATTTTCATAGGCTTGCAAGGTGATTTCGTCTTTTATCAAACTCAATTCATTGTATAATTTGAGTCGTTCAGAAACGGTATTAATGTATTCGTCAGGAAATAACAATTCGAAATCGGTGTCCAATTGCAAGTCTTTTACATACGCTTTTTCAGTAGGTTTTTCCTCATCGGCATACAAATCCTTGAACTCATTTTCCTTCAATTCTTCGATGGCTTCGTTCATTATTTTTTGATAGGTTTCAAACCCAATTTCATTTATAAATCCGCTTTGTTCGCCTCCCAATAAATCTCCAGCTCCTCGAATTTCTAAATCTTTCATTGCAATATTCAAACCGCCACCCAATTCGCTAAATTGTTCCAACGCCTGAATGCGCTTTCTCGCATCGTCAGTCATTGCAGAATAGGGCGGACAAATAAAATAGCAAAACGCTTTTTTGTTGCTTCGACCTACGCGACCACGCATTTGATGCAAATCAGAAAGACCAAAATTATTGGCGTTATTAATGAAAATCGTATTGGCATTCGGAACATCCAATCCACTTTCGATGATGGTTGTGGCCACTAAAACATCGAATTCGCCATTCATAAATGCCAACATTAATTCCTCTAATTTCTTGCCTTCCATCTGCCCGTGACCAATGCCAACGCGTGCGCCAGGAACCAATCGCTGAATCATTCCAGCCACTTCTTTGATGTTTTCAATCCTATTATTCACGAAAAATACTTGTCCGTTTCTTTGAATTTCATACGAAATGGCATCTCGAATTAATTCCTCACTGAAACCCACAACATTCGTTTCTATTGGATATCGATTGGGCGGAGGAGTCGTAATTACTGATAAATCTCGCGCCGCCATCAATGAAAATTGAAGCGTTCTTGGTATTGGCGTTGCGGTTAAAGTGAGCGTGTCAATATTGGCAGCAATGGTTTTTAGTTTGTCTTTTACGTTCACGCCAAACTTTTGTTCTTCGTCAACAATTAGCAATCCTAAATCTTTGAAAACGACATTTTTATTGACCAATTGGTGCGTTCCAATCAAAATATCAAGACTTCCATCAGCCAAATCTTTCAAGGTTTCTGTCTTTTGTTTTGCGGTTCTAAATCGGTTTAAATACCCAATCGAAACCGGCATGTCTTTCAATCTTTCTGTAAAAGTTCTGTAATGTTGGTAGGCCAAAATAGTTGTTGGAACCAAAATCGCAACTTGTTTTCCGTTGTCAACCGCCTTAAAAGCAGCACGAATGGCAACTTCTGTTTTTCCAAAACCTACATCGCCGCAAACCAATCGATCCATCGGGCGATCGCTTTCCATATCGGCTTTTACTTCTTGCGTTGACTTGGTTTGGTCGGGCGTATCTTCATAAATAAAGGAACTTTCAAGCTCTAATTGCAAATAACTATCCGGCTTGAATTGAAATCCTTTTTCCAATCTTCGTTTGGCATACAATTGAATTAAATTGAACGCAATGTGCTTCACGCGCGCCTTGGTTTTTTGTTTTAAAACCTTCCACGCATTCGAACCTAATTTATAAATTTTTGGTGGTGTTCCGTCTTTTCCGTTGAATTTCGAAATTTTATATAGCGAATGAATACTCACATAAACAATGTCATTATCAGCATAAACGAGTTTTATCGCCTCTTGTGTTTTGCCTTCAACCTGAATTTTTTGCAAGCCACCAAACCTTCCAATTCCGTGATCAATGTGCGTTACATAATCGCCAACGGACAAAGTCGTAAGCTCTTTTAAAGTGATGGTTTGCTTTTTAGCATAGCCATTTTTGATACTAAATTTATGGTAACGCTCAAAAATTTGATGGTCTGTATAACACGCAATTTGCAATTCTTCGTCAATAAAACCTTGAAATAGTGGAAATTTTATCGTGTCATATTGCTTTCTGATACTTTCGTGATTGGCTTCGTCTAACGTTTGAAAAATATCGTGAAATCGTTTTGCCTGCGCATCATTGGAACAAAAAAGATAATTTTTTATGCCATTAAAATGATTGTCGTTTAGATTATTTAGCAACAAATCGAACTGCTTGTTGAATGACGGTTGCGGCTGAATGTGAAATTCAACTGTTTTATTGGTTCTAAAAATGGCTTTCGACCCCAATTCTACAATCGTAAAATCCAATGCTTTTTTTATAAATGCCTTTTGATTTAGAAATAATTGTTCGGGTTCCAAATGTTTTATCGTGCCATTTAAGTTTTTGAAAGCTTCTTCCCCTTTCGCAAATAGCGTATCGAGTTTTGAATGAAGTCCTTCAGTGTTTTGTATGAAAATTGCCGTTTTAATGGAAATATAATCTAAAAAACTCTCTCGATCTTCTTGAAAAAACTTGTTTTCAACATTGGGAATAATCGTAATTTTATTTTTCTTTTCGATAGACAATTGTGTTTCAACATCAAAACTTCGGATAGAATCGACTTCATTTCCAAAGAATTCTATACGATACGGATTGTCATTTGAATAGGAAAAAACATCAATAATTCCACCACGAACAGAAAATTCACCTGGTTCGGTAATGAAATCTACCCGCTTGAATTCGTATTCAAAAAGCACTTCATTTATGAAATCAATAGAAATTTTATCGCCAACCGTAACTTTTAAAGTATTCTTGTCTAATTCTTTTTTGGTAACCACTTTTTCGAATAACGCATCGGGATAAGTGACAATTACAGCAGGTTTTTTTCGGGAATTGATGCGGTTTAAAACCTCAGCACGAAGCAAAACATTCGCATTATCAACTTCTTCAATTTGGTACGGACGACGGAAAGAACCTGGGTAAAAAAGCACGTCTTTTTCGCCGATTAATTGTTCAAGGTCGTTTAAATAATAGGCGGCGGCTTCTTTATCTTCAAATATCAATAGAAAAGGAAGTTCGCTTTTGTGAAAAAGGGAGTTTACAACGAATGATAATGACGATCCAACAAGTCCTTTTAAATGGATTTTGTTTTCCGATTGTTGTAAACTTTCTGCCATTTGACTCACCTTGGTGGCTTTGTCGTATCTGCTAATTACTACTGATTTGCTCAATTTTAGGAGTTGGTATTATTGGTTTGGAATGGCTCTTGACGGGTCTAACATCCGAATTAAGTCAGATTCACCCTCTTCTTTTGGAATGGAATTTTTTCTCACAATTTCGTCCAATTGCACTTGTATTGATAGCAATTCGGTGTTTATTTCAGATACTAAAGCAACTACTTTTTGATCTGGAATTTCGCTCAAGTTGATAAATAAATTTAATGAATTTACTTTTGCAATTAATACAGAAATTCTACTATTTATTTCAGGTTTATTGTATGCCAAAGGAATATTGTTTTTTAAAGCTGTCGCTTTTTTTGACAATGTATTTGCTTTTTGTCGAAAAGCGCCAATTGTACTTTTGGGTTTTTGAGACAATTCCGTTAAAAATATACGCCATTCATTCCACATAGTTGCTAATCCTTGTGAGGCTAAATTAGAAGGGTTGGTGTTGAAATTCCATCCTTTATTGATATTATCAAAGATAATTTCTTGCTTTTTAGCGTCTTTGGCATTTTCAATTAGGCGTTGCTCTTTGTTTTCTTGACACGATAGCGTCAGTAAAAACACCAAAAAAAGAAAGGAAAATTGAAGTTTCATTTTATAAATATTTGATACAAAGTTACAAAGGTAATTTAAGAAATGCGAATTTTGAACAATTCTCATAAAAATGATTTTTAAATTACGAAATCGTTATATTTGCAGTTCAAATATATCAAATGAGCACTAAAATTCTAATTATCGGGGCTTGCGGACAAATCGGGACAGAACTAACTCAGCAACTGAGAGCGATTTATGGGGTGGAAAATGTGATTGCATCCGATATTAGAAAACTGAATATAGATGTTGTAAATTCTGGTCCTTTTGAAGTTGTGAATGCTTTAGATTTCAATCAAATTCAGCATCTTGTTGAAATTCATAAAATTGATGAAGTTTATTTGATGGCTGCATTATTATCGGCTACAGCTGAAAAAAACCCTGCTTTTGCTTGGGATTTAAACATGAATTCTCTTTTTCACGTATTGAATTTGGCGAAAGCCGGAAAGATAAAAAAAATATTTTGGCCATCGAGTATTGCGGTTTTTGGACCTACTACGCCAAGAGAAAATACGCCGCAATATACCATTATGGAGCCGAGCACGGTGTATGGAATTAGCAAACAATCGGGCGAAAGATGGTGCGAATATTACCATAATACCTATGGAGTTGACGTGAGAAGTATCCGTTATCCTGGTTTAATTAGCTGGTCGTCGCCTCCTGGTGGAGGAACTACCGATTATGCCGTTGATATATTTTATAAAGCACTTTCGAAGAAAAAATACGAATGTTTTTTATCATCAGAAACCAAAATGCCGATGATGTATATGGACGATGCGATTGCGGCTACCATTCAAATTATGCAAGCACCTGCAGAACAAGTTAAGATTCGCTCTTCTTATAATTTAGCAGCAATGAGTTTTACGCCAACAGAAATCGCAGCCGAAATCAAGAAACACATTCCTGAATTTACAATTTCATATTCGCCTGATTTCCGTCAGAAAATTGCAGATAGTTGGCCGGCAAGTATCGACGACAGTTCAGCGAGAAAAGACTGGAATTGGAACCACCAATTTGATATCGAAAGCACGACAAAAGACATGTTGGAACATTTGAAAAAATAAAGCAACTTTATTTCTCACTTACGTATTCCATAATATCGCCAGGCTGACATTCTAAAATTTCACAAATCATTTCTAAAGTCGAAAATCGAATGGCTTTTGCTTTTCCTGTTTTCAAAATAAAGTTGCTTACTTTTGTATTCTTATGAAACAGATTCCAAAATCACTGGCATTAAAATTAGAGCAACGCGAGCAAAACAATTCTTTGCGAAAGCTGTCGTTGTCCAATACTTTAATTGATTTTGCTTCCAATGATTATATTGGATTTGCCAAGTCGGAAACAATTTTCAATGAAACGCATTCGTATTTAATTGAAAATGAAATCATCCGAAACGGCGCAACTGGCTCCAGATTATTGTCAGGAAATCATAAAATATATGAAGAAGCGGAAAATTATATCGCCAAATTTCATCAAGTAGAAAGTGCTTTAATTTTCAATTCGGGTTACGATGCCAATGTTGGTTTTTTTGGTGCCGTTCCGCAACGCAACGATATTATTTTATTTGATGAATTATCACACGCTTCTATTCGGGATGGAATTCAACTTTCAAATGCAAAATCCTATAAATTTAAACATAACGATTTCGAAGATTTAGAAAGAATAATTCTTAAACTATCAACCGATAACCAACAACCAACAACCATTTACATCATTACCGAAAGTGTTTTTTCTATGGATGGCGATACTCCAAATTTGGAAGAATTGGTACAAATATCCAATAAATACCGATGTAATTTGGTTATTGATGAAGCGCACGCTTTAGGAGTTTTTGGTGTTTGTGGCGAAGGATTAGTTCAAATGTTAGGATTGCAAGATGCTGTTTTTGCTCGAATTGTAACTTTCGGAAAAGGATTGGGCTGTCACGGTGCTGCAATTATTGGTTGTAATGAATTGAAGAAATATTTAGTCAATTTTGCTCGAAGTTTTATTTATACAACGGGACTTTCGCCGCATGCTGTAGCAACGATTTTGGTGGCGTATCAGCATTTAGAAATCGAAAAAAAGGCATTGGAACAGTTGCGAAATACTATCATTCATTTCAATCAAGAAAAAAATATTTTAGGATTAAAACCGTTGTTTGTGCGAAGTAAATCGGCAATTCAAAGCGCCATTATTCCTGGAAATCAAAATGTAAAATCAATTGCCAATCAACTACAAGAAAAAGGGTTCGATGTGAAAGCGATACTTTCGCCGACGGTTCCGGAAGGTCAAGAGCGACTTCGATTTTGTTTGCACAGTTATAATTCAAAAGAAGAAATCTCGGAAGTATTGGGATTGTTGAGTACCTTTGTTTTTTAGCCAACATTAAATCCAATTACCTTGTGAACTTTGTAATTTCTTTGCGAACTTTGCTGTTAAAGAAGACGAAAAGAGAATAGACAAAGAGATAATAGATTTTTTCTTTGCGATCTTTGTGAAAACTTTGCGACCTTTGTGGTTAAATAAATAAAATGAAAATCTTTATAACAGGAATATCAACCGACGTAGGCAAAACCATCGCTTCAGCAATTATAACCGAAGCATTGGAAGCCGATTATTGGAAACCCATTCAAGCGGGTGATTTAGATAATTCTGACAGTCATTTTATTAAGTCAAATGTAAAAAGTCAAAAGTCAAAAATTTTCCCAAATGCCTATCAATTTAAAACGCCCGCAAGTCCGCATTTAGCAGCTGAATTGGATGGAATTACGATAGATTTAAAAAATATAATTGAACCAAAAACAGATAATCATCTTGTTATTGAAGGTGCTGGCGGACTATTTGTACCCTTAAATGAAACCGATTTTGTAATCGATTTAATTCAACCTGATTACAAAGTGATTGTTGTTTCTCGCCATTATTTGGGAAGTATCAACCATACTTTATTGACCATTGAAGCGTTGAAAAATCGTGGGATACCTATTGCTGGAATTATTTTTAATGGAAATGAAAATCTGGCTACCGAAACCTTAATTTTGAATACAACGCAACTAAAATGCATTGGTAGAATTGAGGAAGAACCCTATTTTGATCAAAATGTAATTTCAGAATATGCCGATTTGTTTCGAGATAACGTATTAGAACTTCAATTATGAGCAATTCAATTCCCCCTTCGGGGGTTAGGGGGCTTACCGAAAGGGACGGTCACTATCTTTGGCACCCTTATACCCAACACAAAACTTCAAAACCGCCAATTGCAATTGTAAAAGGCGAAGGAGCTTTGCTTTGGGACGATTCCAATAAGGAATATATTGACGCCATTGCGTCTTGGTGGGTTAATCCTTTCGGACATTCCAACCGGTTTATTGCCGATGCAATCTACAAGCAATTAACCACATTGGAACATGTTTTATTTGGAGGATTTACGCACGAACCAGCCGTAGTTTTATCTGAAAAACTAATGGAAATCTTACCGAAAAATCAAAAGAAAATCTTTTTTTCTGATAATGGATCTACCGCTGTTGAAGTCGCAATAAAAGTCGCTTTACAATATTTTTTCAATAAAGGAGAAAAGAAAACTACCATAATTGCTTTTGAAAATGCCTTTCACGGGGATACTTTTGCCGCAATGGCAGCAAGTGGAATTTCGTTTTACACCCAAGCTTTTGAAGGATTGTTTATTGATGTCGTTCGGATTCCTGTTCCAATAAAAGGTCAGGAAGAAGCCAGTTTTCAAGCATTGGCGAAAGTCATAAAAAACAATACTTGTGCTGGAGTTATATTTGAACCGTTAGTTCAAGGAGCAGCGGGAATGGTAATCTATGAGCCAGAAACTTTAGATGAATTAATCAAAATTTGTAAAGAAAATGGGGTTTTAACCATTGCCGACGAAGTAATGACAGGCTTTGGGAAAACTGGAAAAACGTTTGCCTGCGATTATTTGCAAACACAACCTGATATGATGTGTTTGTCAAAAGCCTTGACAGGCGGCACAATTCCAATGGCAATTACCACGTTCACTCAAGATTTATTTGATGCTTTTTATAGTGATGACATCAACAAAGCGTTGTTTCACGGACATACATTTACTGCAAATCCAACGGGTTGCGCAGCGGCTTTAGCAAGTTTGGAATTATTGCAAACCGATGAAATGCAAACCAATATCGCACGAGTAAATCAAAGTCATTTGGAATTTCAAAAACACATTGAAAAACATCAAAAAGTTACTACAACTCGGGTTTTGGGAGTAATTTTTGCATTGGAAATAAAAACAGAAAGCCAAGCGAGTTATTACGGTACTTTACGGAACAAACTCTATGATTTTTTCATTGAAAATGGAGTAATTTTGAGACCAGTGGGAAATATCGTCTATATTTTGCCGCCTTATATTATCACTGAAAGCCAATTGCAAAAAATTTACGAAGTGGTTGAGAGTGCTTTAGAGATAGTTTGATTTTAAAGAAGTCGAATGTCCAAAGTCATAAAGTCTAAAGTCTTAAAGTCATAAAGTCTAAAGTCTAAAGTCCAAAGTCATAAAGTTGAGCCTCTTTCAATAACTTATAATTCATAATTGATTTAATAATTCATTTATAACTTTGCGACCTTTGCGAAAAACTTTGCGACCTTTGCGGTTAAGTTTTTATAACTCATAATTAATTAAGACACTTTGCCAACAACAATTTCTATTACCGCTATCGCTTCTCTTTCTGCATTAGGAAATAATCAAGACGCGATTTGGAATAACTACCAATCCAATAATCATTGTTTTGTAGCAACCGCTTTTGGTAATCAAAATGCACTTGTGGCGCCATTAGATGTAGCTTCAAAACAGGAAATTGAAGCATTGAAAAATTCAGATCAAAAATACAAAGCGTTAGATAATTCTGTTTTATTTGCAATAGCAGCTTCTCGAAAAGCAACAATTGATGCAGGATGGAAAACGGGAGATACTTTCGGAATTAACATTGGTTCTTCTCGTGGTGCAACTGAATTGTTTGAAAAACACCATTTTGATTTTATTAAAACCGGAAAAGCGGCAACTTTAGCTTCCCCAACTACCACACTTGGAAATATATCCTCTTGGGTTTCTCACGATTTGCAAAGTCAAGGTCCTGAAATCTCACATTCTATTACGTGCTCAACGGCTTTACACGCCCTATTAAATGGCATTGCTTGGCTAAAATCAGGCATGGCCGATAAATTTTTAGTTGGCGGAAGTGAAGCTCCTTTGACCGATTTTACGATTGCTCAAATGCGTGCTTTGAAAATTTATTCTAAAAACAATGACGCGTTTCCTTGTCGTGCAATGGACTTAAATAAAAAACAAAATTCCCTTGTGTTGGGCGAAGGTGCTGCAGTTTGTTGTTTAGAAATTGGAAAAAAGAAAAATGCTCTCGCTTTTATTGAAGGAATCGGTTATGCTACGGAAATTTTAGAACACAATGTTTCTGTTTCAGCAGAAGCGACTTGTTTTCAAAAATCGATGAAAATGGCATTAGGAACTACAAATTTATCAGAAATTGATGTAATTGTAATGCATGCGCCAGGAACTATAAAAGGTGATTTGACAGAATATAAAGCAATCCAAAAAATATTTGGTAAAAATCTTCCTTTATTAACTACCAATAAATGGAAAATCGGGCACACCTTCGGAGCATCTGGAATGTTGAGCATTGAAATGGCAGTTTTAATGTTACAAAAGCAAATTTTTATCGGAATACCATTTGCGGAAGCGAAAACCCAAAATAAGCCATTGAAAAAAATATTGGTAAATGCTGTTGGTTTTGGAGGAAATGCGGTGAGTGTTTTATTGCGGTTGTAAGTTTTTTGATAAGAGATGAAAGACGAATAGATAATAGACTTGAAAATTTGTCGAAAGTCGAAAGTCGAATGTCATAAAGTAGAACCATTTCTAACGATTGATAATTTATTTTCTTTGTGAACTTTGCGTAATTCTTTGCGCCCTTTGCGGTTAATAAAAAGACAAAACAGATAAAAGACTAAGAGATTATAGACTTAAAAATTTATCGAATGTCGAATGTCAAAAGTCATAAAGTAGAACCGTTTCTAACGATTGATAATTTATTTTCTTTGTGAACTTTGCGTAAATCTTTGCGCCCTTTGCGGTTAAAAAATTAGCCACTAAACGGATTAAACAGATTTCCACAGATTTATAACTCATAACTTATAACCCATAACTTACAACTTATAACTTCCCTTCCAAGTCTTTTACTTTTTCATAAATCAAATTACTTTCAAATCCTTTTCGAAGTAGAAAATCACAGAATTTTTTTCGTTTTTTGATGCCATTGGGTTCTCTACTATTTTCCCATTGTCTATCCGCAAGAGTATGAAAAGTGGTATTATATTCTTCTGCAGTAATTTCTTTTAGCGCAGTTGTAATATTATATTGTGAGATCTTTCGAAACTTCAATTCGTTCACAATCCTGATTTTTCCCCAATGTTTGATGCGGTGTTTTCCTCTTGCAAAGCTGCACGCAAAACGCTCTTCATTGAGGTATTTATTGTCTATAAGATGAACAATGATCAAATCAATAGCTTCTGGAATCATGTTCATTCCACGAAGTTTTTCAACTATTTCTTTGTGACAACGCTCTTGGTAGGCACAATAATTCTCCAGTTTGTTTTGAGCTTCCGTTAAGGAATACGTTCTGTGAGAATTAGGTTCCAAAGGATTTATTTCGTTTTGGGAAATTAAGCGTTTCCTTTTCCGGAAGCTTCTAAATTCTTTTCGATTTTATGTGCTGGTCGTGACCATTTTGGCTTTTCTCCCAAAGATTGAAATTGAGAATCAGATGCTTCAACAGTAGTAGGTTGCATAATTTTAATAAAAGGTTTTTGCGCAACTAATCCCAAGGTTTCAAACATTTTCATGTCTTCATTTACATCTGGATTTGGGGTTGTAAGTAATTTATCCCCAGCAAAGATAGAATTGGCACCAGCAAAGAAACACATCGCTTGCCCCTCTCGACTCATATTCATTCTTCCTGCCGAAAGGCGAACTTGCGTTTCTGGCATTATAATTCTTGTGGTTGCCACCATTCGAATCATTTCCCAAATTTCAACAGGTTTTTCTTCTTCTAATGGTGTTCCTTCAACTGCAACTAAAGCATTTATTGGCACCGATTCTGGTTGTGGATTCAATGTAGAAAGCGCTACAAGCATTCCTGCTCGGTCTTCTATTGATTCTCCCATTCCGATAATTCCACCACTACAAACGGTAACATTTGTTTTGCGTACATTTTCAATAGTTTGCAAACGGTCTTCAAAACCACGGGTTGAAATAACTTCTTTATAATATTCTTCTGAGGTATCTAAATTGTGATTGTAGGCATATAAACCTGCTTCTGCCAAACGATGTGCTTGATTTTCAGTAATCATACCCAAAGTACAACATACTTCCATATCTAATTTATTGATGGTACGAACCATTTCTAAAACTTGGTCAAATTCAGGGCCGTCCTTAACATTTCTCCAAGCGGCTCCCATACAAACTCGGGAAGAACCACTTGATTTTGCTCTTAATGCCTGCGCTTTCACTTGGCTAACCGACATTAAATCATTGCCTTCAATATCCGTGTGGTAGCGAGCTGCTTGCGGACAATAGCCACAATCTTCAGGACAACCCCCTGTTTTTATTGATAATAATGTAGAAACCTGAACCACATTTGGATCGTGTGATTTTCTATGAATAGAAGCGGCTTCAAAAAGCAAATCCATCAAAGGTTTATTGTATATAGCAATAATTTCGTCTTTCGTCCAATTGTGTTTGGCAGTACTCATAATAGCATTTTTATATCCGTCAAAAGTAGTCAAATTGTTCTTAAGAAGCAAAATTGAGCATTCGAATTCTCAAAATAAAACCTTTTGAAATCATATATTATATTCAGTTCGATAGTACTATAAATTATATTTTAAACTCAAAATAATATACCTCGGTTGAACGTTATACTGGGAAGTTCTTGTTGAAAATTGAGTGAAACTATCGTCATTTAAGGTTTTTGTATTCAACAAATTTGTAGCGCTAATTTTATATTCTAATTTGCTATCCTTTGTTTTCTGATAAATCAAACTTGCGCTCAAGAAATCATACTCGTTATTAACTGTTTTATTGTTATTTGTATAATGATAATATTCATATTCTGATACAAATGAAAAGCTCTCAAGAAAGAAGTAATCAAGTTTTGCTGAGGGTTTTTCTGTTAAAAATTTAGTACCATCATAATCATTGGTTGTGATAGAATATCCAATTTCTAAATTGGGTAAATCTTTATAATTGGTAGATAATTTAGCCGTGTAATTTTGAGTAAGTGATTCCGTAGTTCTAAAAATATTGTTTTGAATATTATTGAATTTTGACCAATTTAATCCTAAATTCAATGATGCTTTGTAGTTTCTGGCAAATGACCTGCCATAATTTGCATTCCCAGATAAAGATTCATCTGCAAAATTAGAATTTATTGCCGTTGAAAATTGGTTAATTCCAGAAAAATTAGCACTGTTTTTAACCGCATTTATACGTTTGGTATAATTAATATTTGCAAAAATATTTTCAAAATTGAACATGTTATATTTAAAATATCGTAGAGAATGACTTTGCGATAAAGCGTTTTCTAATGTTCTGTTTCCTTTGAATAATGAGTTGTAATTGGTAAAAGTATACCCCGATACAATTTTATTTATATCGGTAAAATCATTTGTAACGGCATAATTATAAGTTAATGTTTCTGCTTTTTTCATTTGGTATAAGGCATAAACATCGGGCAAAACACGATAGAAATTATCACTAATTCTTGTGTTTAATTGGTCGTTAAACATGTTGTAATTATGAAATGTGAATCCTGGATTAAATGTGAATTTTCCTTTAATAAATTTGTAATGCAGTCCTAAAAAAGCATCGTTAAAATTATAACTAACATCGTTGTTTTTATCGGCATCATTCAAATCGTTATTGGTTCCATTATCCAATATTTGGAAAATATGAGAATTGAAATTTTGAAGGGAATAAGTGTTTCCAAAAGTAATGTTGATATTGCTCTTTGGCGTAAGCATATAATAATAATCAATTTTTGTATCTAATTTATTGGTTTTTACAAAACGGTTTTGGTTTATATTGTATCGGTTTTGGTTTTGCAATCCTAAAATTGGAAATGGATTCTGACCTAAATTTGCATTGTAAAAAGGATCTTCATCTTGATATAAATGTTGAATTTCGATATCAAATACGCTTTTGTCGCTTTTTGTATAATACAAACTCAAATTTTGTGACAACGAAAGTGGATTTTGCTCTTTGAAAGTTGTAATGTCTTGAATGTTATTTACCGGTGGCGTTCCATTTGAAGACGTTGTAATTAATTCTGAAAGCAAATTATTGTCTTCATCTTGCTTGGAATTTTTCAATAAAACATCATAATCAAATTGCAATTTAGTGTTTGGTTTGTAGCTTGAACTTAATTTAAAAAGACCTAAATAACTTTTTTGATGTGTCGCTTCTTTTGTGTTTTGATTGGTATTTAAAGTATTTATTACGGTTCCGCTTGAATTTCTAATCTCGTCAACTCGGTTGTTTTGAGATGCAGTTTCTAAATCTGTAATTGTATTTGAAATAATCGCAAAACCACTTAAACTCCAAGCTTTGGTAACGTTGTAAGAAAAATTGGTGGCTCCAAATTGGGTTTCAATTTCTTTTGCACGGTTATTTCTCAGCATAGAAATCCCTAAATCATTGGAAGAAACATTAAAATTAGTCCCGCCTTTTTTCATCATCCCTCTAAAACCACCCGTGAATTTGAAGTAATCCTGAACGGTAAATGGCAATTCTCCAATATTATTATAATTGGCAATTAAGTTCACGCTGTATTTTGGATTGTAATAAAACAGTTTTGGATTGGCGACATAACGGGTATTTTTATTCTCAGTTCCAATTCCTGCATTCATATCTCCAAACCAGAAATTCTTTTTTCCTTTTTTGAGTTTGATGTTCATCGCAATGTTTTCATCGCCATTTTCCAAACCTTTCAAGGCAGAAACATCGTTGAAATTTCGAAGAACTTGGATTTTATCAATGGCATCTGCAGGAATATTTTTGACGCCTAATTTTGTGTCTCCGTCAAAAAAGTCTTTGCCTTCAACCATTAATTTCGAAACTTTTTTGCCTTCAACTTCAATTTCTCCATCGGCATTAACTTCTACCCCAGGAAGCTTTTTCAAGACATCTTCCAATTTTCGTTCCGTTCCAGATTTAAAGGAATCGGCATTATAAACTATCGTATCGCCTTTTATAGAAACGGGCATTTCGTGAACAATTTCAACGCCTTCAAGTTCAATTCCACCAGATTCTAAAGTAATATTCTGAACAATATTTGACGCAAGTGTTACCAAAGAAATCTCTTTGGATTGCATTCCTAAATAACTAACCTTAATAATATAATTAGAATTGGGTTTCAAATTCAATAAATACTTTCCTTTATCATTCGTAATCGCATAGGAATCCATTGCTTTCGTAACTTGGTTTACCGCCATTACATTCGCCATTTCCAAAGGTGATTTTCCTACATCTTGAATAAAACCTTCAAATTTTATGTTTTGAGAAAATGAAATTGAAGTCACGAATAATAATAGTAGGAATTTTTTCATTGAATTTTATTTTGTTTGCGGTGATAATTTGAAGTTAATTTGAATTTGCATCTAAATGAATAACACCATTTTCATCCTTTAATTTATTGTATTGTTTTTCTTCCATCAAATCATAAGCATTTTGAGAAATTACCTTCCCATTTTTTGGTGCTTTTATGCTTTTTTTGTCTTTTGGATTAAGTATTACTTTTGAACAAAGAATAATTAGATTATTTTCATTCACTTCCATTATCAATCCTGGCAATCCCCAATATTGGTTTGGACCGTGGCTAACTGGAATTTCGGGATTGTACCAAACAGTAATCTTATTGTCCTTTGGTTTTTCCAAATTAAAAAAGCTTGTTTTGTTCTTGCTTTGTTTTGCTTTTTCAACTTCATATTCTTGAAGTTCCTTTTTAGTAACTTTTGTAATTGAAATCGCTTTGTAACAAGTATAACCCCCAATTTTCTTTGTTTCTTGTGTTAAATCCCAATTATAGTTTTTTAAAACATCGGTAATTATGTAATTTTTATTGGCAAATTCTTCGGCTTTAAGATACTTTTTAGTTTGGCTATTTTTATAGAGTTCTCCCTCTAATTCAGATGCAAATGTACTTCCCCGAGAACCCGTTTCTTTAAGTTTTTGTTCTTGCTGATATATAGATTCTGTTTTGTTGAAATTTAAAATAAAGGTTTTTTCAAACATTTTATTAATCTTTTCATTCAATGCTTTTAATTTTTCTTCACTCATTCCTTTTGTATCAAAAAACACATTATTTAGTGATTTTGATATATAAATTGCTCTGCCCTGAAATTCTTGCGCTTGAATAAAATTAACAAATAGAAGTAACAAGAAAAGACTGTTTTTAAATCTATTTTTCATTTTTATTATTTTTATTAAAATCAATAACGCAATTAAGAAAGATATATTTGATTTATGAAACAAGCAAATATAAATTACTAACGCCCCATTCTCATTTGCATTCCGCCATTTCCACCTTTACCTTGATTCATTTGTCTGAATTCTTCCATTTTTTTAACAACGGTTTCATCATATTCTTTTTGAGAAATTACTTTACCAGTGGTCGGTTCTTTAATTTCAGCTTTTTCTTTAGAATTTAATACAATTTTAGAACACAAAATAATGGTTTTCCCGTCATTCACTTCTAATATTAAACCCGGTAATCCCCAATAGTTTTCTGGACCTTGATTAATTGGAATTTCAGGAGAATACCAAGCCGTAATGGTAACTTCTTTTGGCATTTCAAAATCGTCCATAAAGTTGGTTTTCTTAGCTTCTCCTTCGGTTTTAACAGTTTCTGCTTTTGCATCTTCTTTTTTCGGTTCCTCTCTTTTAGATCTAAAATTTCTAAAATCAGATTGACTTACTGGACGCACCGCAGTTGCTTTGAAACAAGTGTATCCGCCAATTAATTTGGTTTCACTTTCCATTTTCCAAGCATAATTTGGTAAGGAATCTTTTATTAAAAATTCTTTTCCCATAAACTCTTTGTCAACAGAATATGTTTTTTGTTTCACATTTTTATAATTTGTTCCGCCACCGCCCATCATCGAGCTCATTATTCTCATTCCGCCACCACCTTGACCTGGCGCATCTAATTTTTCTTCTTCTTTATAAATGGAAGCCGATTTATTGAAGTTCAGAATAAAGGTTTTTTCAAACATTTTTTTCATTCGTTCTTCAATCATTTTTTGCATGTCGGGTGTCATATCCTTGTTTCCTTCCATTCGCGTTTTAAAATCTGAAGTGCTTGTTTTTGATTCATAAACTGCCATTCCTTGAAATTCTTGCGCTTGCATTTGTAAAAAAGAAACTGCGCTAAACGCTACTGATAAAATGATTTTTCTTAACATAATTTGATTTAATTATATTGTTTGTTAAACTTTTTACTAAATTTCAATAAAATAGTAATTATACGGTTGCAAATATGACGAATTAAGTGAATAAGTGTTACAAATATTTTGTTAAAATATAATGTTGAAATTATCACATGTAAAAAGTTTAATCGTAATTTAGCTGTTCATGAAAAAACAGCTCCAGCTATTTGGTTTTTTACTCTTTTTTATTTGTTCCGCTCAAGGGCAAATAAAAAACGCTTCGTTGGTTTCAAGTCAATCCATTTCTGGAAGTACTTTTATTGGAATTGATGTTTTATCCAATTTATATTACATAGAAAACAATGTCTTTTTCAAGAAAAACAAGTCGCAATTATGGCAATACAAAAACCTTTCGTTGGGAAAAATCACGAAAATTGATTTGCAAAATCCATTGAAAATTATTCTTTTTTACGAGGATTTTAATTCCGTGATTTTATTAGACAACCAATTGAATGAGATTCAAAAAATCAATTTTTCTAATGAAAATAGTTCTATAATTGCTGCTGCTATTGGAATTGCATCTCAAAATAAGCTTTGGGTTTTCGACACTTTATCACAGAAACTAGGTTTGTATAATTATTCAAATGGCGCTTTCAAATCCATCACTACTTCATTTCAAGGAAACTTCAAATATTACGAATCTGATTTCAATACTTTTCAATGGATTGACGACAACCTAAATTGGTTTTCGTGTGATATTTACGGAAAAATCACCTTACTCAGAAAAGTAGCTGATTTTGATAAAATTCAAATACTAAATCCAGAATTGATACTTTTTTCAAAAGGGGAACACTTGTATTTTCAAGACTTTAAATTAAATACAACCGAAGAAGTTCAAAATGTTAATAAAAGCTTTGAATTTTTCTCATACAAAGACCAATTTTTATCTATTTTTACAAATCGACAAATTAAGAATTATAAAATAACAACACCATAATGCACATAGCTATAGCAGGGAATATCGGAGCTGGAAAAACATCATTAACGCGCTTGTTAGCGAAGCATTTCAAATGGGAAGCTCATTTTGAAGATGTAGTTGACAATCCGTATTTAGATGATTTTTACCACCAAATGGAACGTTGGTCGTTTAATTTACAAATATATTTCCTAAATAGTCGCTTTAGACAGGTTTTACAAATCCGTGAAAGCGGTAAAAAGATCATTCAAGACAGAACAATATATGAAGATGCACATATTTTTGCGCCCAATCTTCACGCTATGGGATTGATGACCAATCGTGATTTTCAGAACTACAGTTCGCTTTTTGATTTAATGGAAGGATTGGTAGCGCCACCAGATATGCTGATTTATTTGAGAAGTTCTATACCAAATTTAGTTTCTCAAATTCACAAACGAGGACGTGAATATGAAAATACCATTTCTATTGATTATTTGAATCGTTTGAACGAAAGATACGAAGCTTGGGTTACTTCTTATTCAAAAGGAAAGCTATTGATAATCGACGTTGACAATATTGATTTCGTTAATAATCCTGAAGATCTGGGAATAATTATCAATAAAATTGACGCTGAATTGAATGGATTATTTTAGTCTAATACTTATTCCGAAACCATACTTTCATCCATTCTCTTTTTAAAATTAAAAAAGCAACTTCTTCGGCTAAAATTACTAAATCGGAGCCGTCTAATTTTTTAATTTGGTCTTCGGGAACATCAATTATATAAAGTAAATTGAGGTATTCTGCGAATTTGTATTGAATTAATCGATATATTTTTTCGTGTAGTTGTGCTTTTAATTCTTTGGGTTCAATTGAAATTGGAAAATCAATCGACTCGTTTGCCAAATTGAAATCTTTATTGATTTGTTCAATTAATTTCAAATATAAATTGTCTTTTGAAGCCTCGTTCAGCAATAAATCGGTATTTATGGGCGCAATAAATGTTTTTGAATCCATTCTAAATTAAACTTTTCTACCCATTAAATTTTCCCCAAAGGATTGTAACATTTTCTTCTTTTCATTATCAATGCTAATTTTTTGTAGCGTTTCAAATGCTTTTAAAGTAAACTCTTGAATTGCTTTTTTAGTTTCAAATGCCGCTCCAGTTGCCAAAAATATCTCTTTCACCGAATGTATCTTTTCAGAATTATCTTCTGGATGTATCGAAAATAAATGCGCCAATTGTTCGGCTTGTTTCACAGACGCAAATTCATGTGCTTTAAGATACAAATAGGTTTTTTTGTTTTCTATAATATCGCCGCCAACTTGTTTTCCGAAAGTTTCTGGATTTCCAAATGCATCTAAATAATCATCTTGTAATTGAAATGCCAAACCTAAATTCAAACCAAAATCATAAATTAAATTGGCATTTTCTTCAGAAGTTGCAGCAATTATAGCACCCATTTTCATTGCCGCAGCAACAAGAACCGCCGTTTTGTATTCTATCATTTTTAAATAATCGGCAATGGAAACATCATCACGAGTTTCAAAATCTACATCCCACTGTTGTCCTTCGCAAACTTCCAATGCCGTTTTGCTAAATAACTTTGCTAAATCTCTAAAAACCGTTGGCTCGTATTTTTCAAAATATTGATACGCCAAAATCAACATTGCATCGCCTGAAAGAATTCCGGTATTAATATCCCATTTTTCGTGAACCGTTTCATTGCCTCTTCTCAAGGGCGCATCATCCATAATATCATCGTGAATGAGTGAAAAATTATGAAAAACTTCAACGGCAAGTGCCGCTGGCATTGCTTTTTTATAGTCTGCATCAAAAACTTCGGCACTCATCAATGTTAAAACGGGGCGCATTCTTTTTCCGCCAAGTCCTAATATATAATGAATTGGATCATACAGATTTTTAGGCTCTTTGGTTTCATATTGCGATTGCAAATAGTCGGAAATAAATTCTTGATACTGATAAATAGAATGCATTATTCTTTTTTTATAGGTTTAGATTGAAAAGAGGTTTCTTTAAAATCTTTGCGTTTTACAAAGAAACTCAAAAAAGTTTGAACTTGAAACTTTCTCAAATGTTAATTAATTGTAAATACTTTGGAAACTGTTTTGGTATTCAAAGTTTCCATTGTAAATTTGCACAAAATTAACCCTTTTAATCTTAAAAATGAAAGATAAAATCATATCAAAAGCAAGTGATTTATTTTTGAAACTTGGTTTCAAAAGTGTCACAATGGATGATATTGCTGGGGAAATGTCTATTTCAAAAAAAACAATTTACAAGTTTTTTTGCAATAAAGAAATTTTAATTGAGGAAAGTACGTCAGCTCTTCATTCTCAAGTTCATAAAATTATTAGCGATATCGTTGCTAAAAAACACAATGCCATTGAAGAAAATTTCGAAATCAGAAAGATGTTCAGGGAAATGTTTAAATCGTCGGATACGTCACCTATTTATCAATTAAAAAAACATTATCCTGAAATCTACGAGAAGGTAATTGCAAGAGAAATCAATGAATGCAATACGGTTTTCAAACAAAATATGGAATATGGAATTTCACAAGGTTTGTATCGAAAAGGAATTTCGGTCGAAACGTATGTCCGATTTTACTATATTTTGATTTTTAGCATTAAAGAACAAACAAGTTCCGAAAAAGAGGGGCAGCAATTAGAATTAGAAATATTAGAATACCATACACGAGCAATTGCAACGCCAGCGGGAATTACAGAATTAGAAAAACAATTAATGAACATTGAACAATAATGAAAAAAGTAATCTTGATTACCTTATTATCTTTTGCAATCACGGCAAAATCGCAAGAAAAACTAAAAAGTTTTTCTTTTAACCTTGAAGAAGCAATTAATTATGCTTTAAGCAATAATTATTCGGCAATAAATGCAACCCGTGATATTGCTTCAGCAAAAAGTAAAAAGTGGGAAACAACTGCAATGGGTTTGCCACAAATTAATGCAAGTTTAGATTATCAAAACAATTTTGAATTGCAAAAATCACTTATTCCAGCTCAATTTTTTGGAGGAAATCTAGGTGAATTTGCAGAAGTGGCTTTTGGAACAAAACACAATATGAATGCCCGAACTACATTAAGTCAATTGATTTTTGACGGCTCGTATATTGTTGCCTTACAAGCATCAAAAACCTATTTGAAATTTTATGAAAATGCCAAACAAAAAACAGATGTTGAAATTAAAGAAATGGTTATCAACGCTTATGGAAATGTTTTATTGGCAGAAGAAAGCATCTTAATTTTAGAGAAAAACAAAGTTATTTTAGAGAAAACTTTGTTTGACACCCGGGAAACTTTCAAAAATGGTTTGATAGAAGAAGAAAATGTTGAGCAACTTCAAATTACACTTTCATCTGTAAATAGTAATTTGAATAATGTTAAAAGATTGCGAGAAATTGCTGCTAAAATGCTCAAAATTACTTTGGGAATTGCCATTACCGATGATTTAAAACTTACAGACAAATTAGATACTTTGACGATAAACAATTTAGACGCCTCTTTTTCTCAAGGAGAATTTACCCCGTCGCAAAACGTAAATTATCAAATGGCTTTGAATTTTCAGGAGCAACGCCAATTAGAATATAAGTTGCAAAGAACAAAAGCGCTACCGTCGTTATCTGCAAATGTAAATGTGGGTTATAATGCCTTTGGAAATCAATTTCAGTTTTTTACGAGCAATCAAAAATGGCTGAATTATTCGAATATGGGCGTAAGTTTAGACGTACCAATTTTTAGTAGCTTAGCAAGAAGTGCTAGAACGCAACAGGCAAAAATTGCTTTCGAAAAAGCGAAAACGCAACTGACGGAAACAGAACAAAAATTAAAATTATATTATGCAAATGCCAAAAGTGAATATGAATTCAGTATCGAGGAATTTGCAACAGCTAAAACCAATTTGAATTTGGCGGAACGAATTGAGAAAAAACAACAAATAAAATTCACAGAAGGATTGTCGTCAAGCTTTGATTTTAGTGAGGCACAACGCCAATTGTATGCAGCGCAACAAAATTATTTGCAGTCGATGGTGAATATTATCAATAAAAAAGCAAGTTTAGAAAAAGTAATAAATAAAAAATAACAAACAATAATAAACTCAAAAATGAAAAAAATAATTTTAATCGCAACATTATCAATTCTACTATTTTCTTGTGGAAAGAAAGAAGAAAACGCCAATATCGATTCTTTAATCGCTTCGAAAAACTTGGTTTCTATAAAAGCAAAAAGAGCAGAATTGCAAACCCAATTAACTAAATTAGACGATGCTATTGCCCTTTTAGATATTAAAAAATCGGAAGAAGCGTTGGTTTCTGTTTCGGTGGTGAAAGACACTGTTTTCAGTCATTATTTAGAAGTACAAGGAAATGTAGACACCAAAGAAAATCTCATTATTTATCCTCAATTCGCTGGAATTTTAAATACTTTAAATGTAATTGCAGGACAAAAAGTGAGCAAAGGACAGCTTCTTGGAACTATTGACGATGGTGGATTGAGTCAGCAATTGGCGCAAATGGAAACGCAGATGGCATTGGCAAAAACAACTTTTGAAAGACAAAAGCGTTTATGGGATCAAAAAATTGGTTCTGAAATTCAATATTTGCAAGCGCAAACCAATATGATAAGCCAACAAAAAGCAGTTTCACAAATGAAAGCGCAATTGGGAAAAACAAGAATTATTGCCCCATTTTCAGGAGTAATTGACGAATTAATTACAGAAAAAGGACAAGTAGTTGGGCCAGGACAGGGATTGATTCGAATTGTGAATTTGAATAATATGTTTGTTTCTACAGCGGTTCCAGAAAGTTATATTGGAAAATTAAAAGTGGGTACGGTTGTCAATGTATATTTGGCATCTTTAGGAAAAACATATGTTGGCAAAATTCGTCAAGTAGCTAATAATATCAATCCTAATAATAGAAGTTTTGGGATTGAAGTTTCCGTTCCAAATTCTGAAAATTTATTACGTCCAAACCAAGTAGCAAAACTTAAAATTATAGATTACACCAATTCGAATGCGGTTGTAGTTCCTTCTAATGTGATTCAAGTAGATGGTAATGGCGACCAATTTGTATTTGAGGCAACTTCAATTAAAGACAAAACGGGAATTGCTAAAAAAGTGATTGTGAAAGTAGGAAAAACTTCTGAAAATTTTACTGAAATTTTAGGAGGATTAAAACCAAAAACCGTAGTTGTAAGCGATGGAGGGAATTCGGTTTCGGAGGGAATGAAACTAAACTTCTAAGCCCCCTAACCCCCGAAGGGGGAATCAAAATTGACAACTATTGAATTCGAAATTTATCATTTAAAATTTAAAATAACTCTTATATAATGAGTCATCAAAAAAAAGAATTTGGCATTTCGAGTTGGGCTGTAGATAACCGAATTACGGTTTACATTCTGACCTTTATAATTATCGTTAGTGGAATTACGGCATACCTTAATATGCCAAGGGAAGATTTTCCTGAAATATTGGAAAACAAAATCTATGTTTCTTCTATTTTCCCCGGAAATTCAGCAGAAGATGTTGAAAAAATAGTTGTTAAACCGCTTGAAGATCAGTTTAAAAATATTTCTGGTGTGACCAAAGTTACTTCTAGCTCGTTTCAAGATTACGGAATTGTAGTCGTTGAATTTGAACAAAAAATAACTATTGAAGAAGCTAAAATCAGAATTAAAGACAAAGCAGATTTGGCGAAAGCCGATACCGATTGGCCAAATCTTGACAATGGAAGTAAGGTAGAACCAAGTATTTTCAATATCAATATTTCGGAGGAAGTGCCGATTTTGAATATTAATTTGAAGGGGAATTACACCACGCAACAACTCAAAAAATATGGTGAATATTTAAAAGACGAGATTGAAAATGTTCCTGAAGTAAAAAAGGTGGACATTCTTGGGGTTGATGATAAAGAGGTTGAAATTGCCATTGATGTATTCAAAATGAACGCTGCAAAAGTAAGTTTTGACGACATTCAAAATGCGGTGAAATATGAAAATATGACCCTTTCAGGAGGTAATTTAATCTCGCAAGGTTCTCGAAATAACATCCGAATTGTTGGCGAAATCAAAAACCCAAAGGAACTTGAAAACGTAATTGTAAAATCCTACGGAGGGACGGTTTACCTCAAAGATATTGCGGTTATCAATTTTAAAGAGAAAGAAAAAACGACGTACGCACGCGAAAGTGGTCAAGAAGTGGTGATGCTAAATGTAAAAAAACGTTCTGGGCAAAATATGATTTCTGCATTGGATCAAGTCAAAGAAATTGTTGCTAAAGCACAAGAAACAGTTTTGCCAAAAGATTTGAGTATCAAAATGACCAACGACCAATCGAGCGAAGTCGAACACCAAGTAAACGAATTGTCAAACCACATTATTTTCGGAATTATTTTGGTAATGATTGTGTTGATGTTCACGATGGGATTACGAAATTCCTTGTTTGTTGGGGCTGCAATTCCACTTTCCATGTTGATGGCATTTGCCATTTTATCGGCTTTTGGATTCACGTTGAACACGATGGTTTTGTTTGGATTGGTAATGGGATTAGGATTATTAGTCGATGATGGAATTGTGGTTGTCGACAACGTTTTTGCCAATATGAAAAAAGGTTTGGGACGAATTGAAGCCTCTAAAATTGGTATTGGCGAAATCGCTTGGCCGGTAATTTCATCAACAGCAACGACCTTGGCTGCCTTTATTCCATTGGCTTTATGGCCAGGAACCGTTGGAAAATTCATGATCTATTTCCCAATTACATTGTCTTGTGTTTTGGGCGCATCGCTATTCGTAGCAATGGTGATAAATGCCTCAATGACGGGTGGTTTTATGGATATTGAAGACAGAAACATCTCTAAAAAAGCATTAAAAAAATACACGATTATTTTCATCGTTTCAGGTTTGCTATTCGTAATTCCAGGGAATATTACCAATACTGTTTGGATGAAAGCCATCGGTCATTTAATCATTATTGCTTTGGTATTAATGTGGGCGTATCATTTGTTTATTTTCAAATGGACTCAAGATTTCCAACACAGTTTCTTCCCGAGTTTAGAGAAAAAATACCAAATTTTTCTGGGTAAAATCCTAACAGGAAAAAGAGCGGTAATCGCATTAGTTGGAATTATCGCTTTACTATTTTTCTCGTTTGTATTATTGGGAATCTTCCCGAGAAACGTATTATTTTTCCCAAAAAACATTCCAAATCAAGCCATAGTTTACATCGAATATCCACAAGGAACAGAAATTTCTAAAACCAATAAAGCCAATTTATTTGTTGAAAAACAAGTGATTTCAATTTTAGGAAAATATGTTGAAAATAACGAAAACTATTTGGCAGAAAGCATCGTTTCGCAAGTAGGAAAAGGAGCTGGAAATCCAAATGTAGATTCTGGAAACCAATCTGAAACCCCGTATAAAGGAAAAGTAACCGTGAATTTTACCGAATTTAATTTTAGAAAAGGCGTAAATACAGATAACATTTTAGAAGAAATTCGTGCCAAAGTAAAAGCAATTGCAGGAGCAAAAATCATTGTCGAAAAAGATTCTAACGGACCGCCTTCAGGTTATCCAATTAGTTTGCAATTATCGGGAACCAATTACGACGAAATGTTAGTGGAAGCCAATAAAGTAATCACTTTCATCAATTCAAAAAACATCGAAGGCATCGAAAAATTAAATATTGATGTCAACAAAGAAAGTCCAGAATTGGAAGTAAATGTCGATCGTGTAAGTATTGGTAGTTTAGGTGCCAGCACGGGACAACTTGGTTACACTATGCGTCGCGCAGTTTACGGGCAAGAAATTTCAACCTACAAAGAAGGAAAAGACGATTATAATATAGTGATGCGTTTGCAGGAAGACCAACGCAAAAACGAAAGCGTTTTGTTCAACCAACCCGTGACTTTCAGAAATCAAAACAACGGACAAATCATCCAAGTTCCGATTGCTGCTTTCGCAACGACCGAGAAAAAATTCACGTTCAACCAAATAAAACGCAAGAATTCGAAACGAATAATGACCATTTATTCCAATGTTTTAACCGGTGCAAATGGCGACGGAATTACCAAACAAATTGAATCACAACTGAAAACTGCCAATTATAAAATGGCAGGCGACATCACGTATTCGTTTTCTGGCGAGCAAGAACAACAGAAAAAAGATTCCAGTTTCTTGTTTGGCGCATTGCTTTTGGCGTTGGCGAGCATCACCATAATTATCGTGTTGCAATTCAATTCCTTGTCGAAAACCGCCATAATTATGTTCACCGTTTTGCTAAGTTTTAGCGGCGTATTCTACGGTTACGTCTTTGCAGGAATGGATTTCGTAATCCTAATGACGATGATGGGAATCATTGCGTTATCAGGAATTGTCGTGAAAAACGGAATCGTATTAATGGACTTCTTCGTGCTTTTATTAGACGAAAAAGTTATCGAAAACAAGCAAACTTCACACGACGATTTAACCATTGCCGAAATAAAACAAGTGATTATTCAATCTGGAAAATCCCGTTTGCGTCCCGTTTTACTAACCGCATTAACCGCAATTTTAGGATTAATTCCGTTGGCAATCGGACTGAATTTCGACTTCTTTTCATTGGTAACCAACCTAAATCCGCACATTTACGTAGGAGGAGACAACGTCGTTTTCTGGAGCCCGCTGGCGTGGACCATCATCTTCGGACTGACTTACGCCACCGTTTTAACCCTGGTTATGGTGCCCGTAATGTTCTATTTAGTCAAACGAACCAAATACTGGTTGCGCGACAAAAGAGCCGCCAGAGTAACAGAAAATTAATTTTTCTGGACCCTATAAAAAATCCCTGTTTGAAAAAGCAGGGATTATTTTTGATGTTTTTTTATTTGGGCGTGCCCTCGTTTAGAGCGTTTTGACGAACTACAATATTTTTACTAAACTCGGTCGGGCTTTCCGCTGCAAGTCCTCGCCAAGTTCCGCTTCGCTAGACTTGTCTGTGGGCTTTCCGCTGCAATCCCTCACGCGAAAAAATAGAGTGGGTTTCACAATTCCACAAAAAAAAGTACCTTTAGCATTCAAAATTCAATTATGTCAGCAACCACTATAAAAATCCTTCACATCGATAGCAACCATCCTTTGCTTTGGAACCAATTACAAGAAGTAGGATTTACAAATCACGAAGATTTTACTTCTTCCAAAACAGAAATTGAAGTCAAAATTCACGAATACCAAGGAATTGTAATCCGCAGCCGATTCAAAATCGACAAAACATTTCTTGACAAAGCCACCAATTTACAATTCATTGCAAGAGTTGGCGCTGGTTTAGAAAGCATCGATTGCGATTACGCATTATCGAAAAACATTTCGCTAATAGCAGCTCCCGAAGGCAATAGCAACGCCGTTGGAGAACACGCACTTGGAATGCTATTGTCGCTTTTCAACAACCTCAACAAAGCATTTTCAGAAATAAAATCGGGACATTGGAACCGAGAAACCAATCGCGGACACGAACTAGAAGGCAAAACAATCGGTATAATTGGTTACGGAAAAATGGGGAAATCATTTGCCAAAAAACTTCGCGGCTTTGATGTTGAAGTCCTGTGTTATGACATTCTCGAAAATGTGGGCGATGCCAATGCAAAGCAAGTTTCTTTATCAGAACTGAAACAAAAATCAGACGTTGTAAGTCTTCACACTCCTTGGAATCCGTCAACCGACAAAATGATTAATGCCAATTTTATAAATTCGTTTTCAAAACCCTTTTGGTTTATTAATACCGCCCGCGGAAATTGTGTTGTAACTAATGATTTAGTGGAAGGTTTAAAATCTGGAAAAATTCTTGGCGCAGGATTAGACGTTTTAGAATACGAAAAGTTATCATTCGAAAACCTATTCATTGATTCCGAAAAACCTGCCGCTTTTGACTATTTGCTTAAAGCGGATAATGTATTGCTCACGCCACACATAGCAGGATGGACATTTGAAAGTCACCAAAAATTAACACAAGTAATTGTCGATAAAATAAAAGCGAAGTATTTTGGTAATCTATCATAATATCAAAAACGTAACGGTTACTATTTCAATAAATTTTATATATTAGCATTCTAATCTAAAACCCAAAACTATGGAATCGCAAAAAGTAGACTTATTTATGATGATGAATGCAAAGCACTTCGAAAGCTATCATTTATCAGCAATCAGAGAAAAATTATTACAATTGGATGATGAAAGATGGCCTGCGGTTCAATCATTACAATTAAAAGATCCTACTACAAGTCTTATTATCTCAATTGTTGGAGGTGGAACTTTAGGAATTGACCGTTTTTATATTGGAGATACCGGAATGGGAATAGGCAAACTACTTACTTGTGGTGGTCTTGGAATATGGACTATCATCGATTGGTTTCTAATTATGGGTGCCACTCGTGAAAAAAACATGGAAACATTTCAAAATGCTTTATATTAGATAATGTCTAAAAACAAGTTATATCTATTCATTTTAATAGCTTGTACTTCAGGATATATTTACCTATTATACAACTTATATTATTCTAAAAGCAATCAATTCTCCGTTTGTATGATTAAGAATTTCGCGGGATTTCCTTGCCCTTCTTGTGGCACAAGTCGTGCCGTACAACTCCTTTTTAAGGGGGATTTTACAGCTTCTATTTTGACGAATCCTTTTGGAATAATTGTAAGTAGCTCTATGTTATTCTTGCCTATTTGGATTGTTTTTGATGTGCTATTAAAAAAGCAATCCTTTTATACTTTTTACAATAAAATAGAATCCATTTTGAAACAAAAATATATTGCAATACCGCTAATAATTCTAGTTGTTCTCAACTGGATGTGGAATATTAATAAAGGATTATGAAACAGAAAAACACCTTTGCATACGTAACAACAGAACACGAAAACGAAAAGGCATCCAACAGTTACTTAATGTCATTAGTCGCAGTAATTGCTGGATTGCCATTGCCAATTATCAATTTATTAGCCACGCTTTTTTTCTATTTAGCCAATCGGAAAAGTACTTACTTTGTTCGTTGGCATTGCACCCAAGCTTTGCTTTCGCAATTGGTTTTATTGTTTGCCAATAGTTATAGTTTTTGGTGGACGGTTTCTATTATTTTTACAGATGAAAAAGTGTCTAACTACTATTTTGCCTATTTATTTACTGTAATTTTCTTCAATATTTTAGAAATTATTTCGACTATTTATTGTGCAATTCAAACTCGAAAAGGGAAACACGTTGAAGTTTTCTTTTTTGGAAATGTGACTAACTTAATTTGTAAATCATAATGGTAAAGAAAATAATACTTCCAGGATTCATAATTCTAATTGGCTTTTTCGGACTGTTTTTAGTCCTTTCGCAAGTTGATTTTGTTTCGATTTTTCATGTAAAAGAAATACGAAGTTCTTCCGAAAATAAGATTGGAGATTTAATTTGGGATGAAATTGAGTCATCAGGGAAAATAATTACAAACGATTCAATTACAGCAACTTTAGACAAATTAATAGCGCCAATTTGCGAAGAAAGCAATATTAAAAGAGATTCCTTAAAAATACATATCGTTGCAAATGATGATGTAAATGCCTTTGCATTACCCGATAATCATTTGGTAGTTTATACGGGTTTAATCAAAGAATGCAAAAATCAAGAAGCTTTGCAAGGGGTTTTAGGACACGAAATTGCTCATATTGCGAACAATCATGTAATGAAAAAACTTTCTAAAGAAATTGGCTTATCGGTTTTGCTTTCTGCAACTACGGGCGGAAATAGCGGAGCAATAGTAAAGGAAATTCTAAAAACCTTATCGTCATCAGCATACGACAGAACGTTGGAAAAAGAAGCCGATATGGCAAGCGTAGACTATCTTTTGAAAGCCAATATCAACCCGGAACCTTTTGCCGATTTTATGTTTGAATTGGCGCAACAAAAAGAGAGTTCCGAAAGTCTGTATTGGATTTCTACACATCCTGAATCTGAAGAACGCACCAAGTATATTTTGGAGTATTTGAAAGATAAGAAGTATAAAAAAATCCCAACAATTTCAGAAATTAATTGGGATAATTATAAAAAATTGGTTGCTGAAAAAACAAAATAATTTAGATTACAATTAAATTAAATTTCTCCTTTTTCAGCTAATTTACGTTCTAATTCTGCCTGAAACTCTTCCATAACTGGCTTTACAGTACTGTCTGGAATATCGGAAATTCTAATATACATTAATCCATCAACGGCATTGTTAAATAAAGGATCAACGTTAAAAGCTACTACACGTGCATTTTGCTTGATATACTTTTTTATTAAAACTGGCAATCGCAAAGAGCCAGGTTCTAATTCGTCAATTATTTTATCAAATTTAATCAAATCCGACTCTGCTTCATTGAAAACAAAGTCTTTATCGGCATCTTTCAGTTTTACTTTAAATGCCTTTTTAGGATGAATGTATTGTGCAATGTAAGGATCATAGAAATTAGATTTCATAAATTCAATCATCAACGACTTAGAAAAATCCGAAAATTGATTACTAATACTCACGCCTCCAAGCAAGAATTTATGTTCAGGATATCTTAAAGTTGTATGAATAATTCCTTTCCAAAGTAAGAAAAGGGGCATTGGTTTTTGTTGGTATTCTTTGATGATAAATGCGCGTCCCATTTCGATAGATTTGTGCATCATATCGTGTAATTCTGGTTCGAAACGAAAAAGGTCATTCAGATAAAACCCTTCCATTCCATATTTTGGATAAATTTCGGAACCTAGTCCCATTCTGTAGGCGCCTGCCATTTTTTTGGCGTCATCATCCCACAAAAACATGTGATGGTAGTACTTATCGTATTTATCAATATCGATGGATTCATTAGTTCCTTCACCAACTTCTCTAAAAGTAATTTCCCGTAAACGACCTATTTCATGAAGAATACTTGGAATTTTTGAAGCTTCGGCAAAGAACACTTCGTAATTTTTGCTTTGCAATAATCTGCAATCTGAACTTCGTAGAGCGTCAACTTCTAAAACCATATTTTCTTGACAAGCGCCAGTTACAATTTTTTTAGGTTCTTTTTTAGGCAGTTTTAAATTTGGAGTTGGTAAAAAAGGGGTTTCTTTTTGAAATGGTTTTGCCAACATATAGGTTTTTCGACGTAAAAATTCCGAATATTCTTCTATGGTTGAATGCTCATTTTGTTCGTTTACCGAAATTGGTTTTCCAATACGAACTTTAATCACCCTGTCTTTTTGAGAAAATAATTCCGAAGGTAGCTTTGCGGTGCGAAACGTGTCGTCAATCTTGGATAAAAAATAAAATAATTTACTGTTTTTAGCATGGAAATAAATCGGAACAACTTTAACTTGTGCTTTTCGTATCACTTTAATAGCCCCTTCTTCCCACGGTTTATCAACCACTAATTTGCCGTCTTTATAGGTAGAAACTTCTCCAGCAGGAAAAATCCCCAAAGGCTTTCCATCTCGCAAATGACGAAGTGTTTCCTTAATTCCTACTACGCTTGATTTGGCATCCTTGTGGTTTTCAAAAGGATTCACTGGCATTATGTATTTTTTTAAAGGCTCGATTCTATGCAAAAGAAAATTGGCTATTATCTTGAAATTAGGTTCTCTTTCAAGCATTAATTTCAGTAATAAAACACCATCAATTCCGCCCAAAGGATGGTTTGAAATAGTGATATAAGCCCCTTCTTTTGGCAAACGTTTTAAATCTTCTTCGGGAATTTCAAATTTAATTTCTAAATCTTCTAAAATGGCATTTAAAAACGGAACATCTTCCAAATGTTTATTTCTATCATACACTTTATTTAGGGTAGATATTTTTAAAACCTTCATCAGTAACCAACCTGAAAAAGTACCGAAAACTCCGTACTTATCAGTATTTATTACTTTGGAAACTTCCTTTGCTGTAACTAAACCCATTTATAATTTAAATTTAAAACGAAAAACAAAGATAGGAAAATTCTCGTGTAACCGACGAAAAGAGGTTTCGATTTTCTTTGTATTTTCTGTATGTTACGTTCAAGTTTTTTATTACTTTTGGGAATATAAATTTGAAATGTAATAATGAAAATTATTTCCTATAATGTAAATGGAATTCGAGCCGCCATTGCAAAAGGTTTTATCAAATGGTTGCAACATGCCAATCCAGATGTAATTTGTCTTCAGGAGATAAAAGCTTCCGAAGATCAAGTTCCAGTTTCTGATTTTGAAAAAGCAGGGTATTCCTATCAATATTATTATCCCGCAATTAAAAAAGGATATAGCGGCGTGGCAGTTTTGTCGAAAATTAAACCTAATAATATCGTTTTTGGCACCGGAATTGCTCACATGGATTTTGAAGGACGTAATCTTCGTGTTGATTTTGATGCTTTTTCTGTAATGAGTTTGTATTTACCATCAGGCACAAATATCGATCGATTGGATCATAAATTCATGTTTATGGACGATTTTCAAAATTATATTACTACCTTGAAAAAGGAAATTCCAAATTTGGTGATTTGTGGCGATTACAACATTTGCCATCAGGCAATTGACATTCATGACCCTATTCGCAATGCAAAAGTATCAGGATTCTTACCTGAAGAACGTGCGTGGTTGGATAAATTTATGAAAAATGGATTCATTGACAGCTTCCGGTTTTTTAACAAACAACCCGACCAATTCAGTTGGTGGAGTTACAGAGCAGGTTCCCGTGGCAATAATAAAGGTTGGCGAATTGACTATTGTTTGGTAAGTGAAAGCTTAAAAGACAAACTTAAAAGAGCAGTTATTTTGCAAGAAGCAAAACATTCCGACCATTGTCCCGTTTTAGTTGAATTAGAACAATATTAACTCTTAAAATATTTAAAAATGATTAAAAAAATTGCATTCGGAATAGTAGTTTTAACTTTAGCAACATCGTGTGTTTCTAAGAAAGTTTTTAACGAATTAGAATCAAAATTTGCGGATTTAAAAAAGGAAAATAGAAAAACTGCCGATTTAAATGACAGTATTACCAAAGCAAAAAATAAACTCGATTTAGATTATGCTTCTTTGAAAGCTGATTATGATAAAACCAAAGCCGAGCGTGATAAATTGGCTATTGATTTTGCTGCAGCAGACAAAAACCTGAAAACATTACAGGCATCTTATAATGCTTTAGAAAAAAATAGTGACGAATCTTTGAAGGCAAATATGGCTAAAAACCGAGAATTATTAGCACAATTAGAAGCGAAAGAAAAAGCATTGGCGGCAGAAAAAGACCGTTTGAATAAGCTAAGTGCCGATTTGAAAAAAGGTACTGACCGTGTAAATGAATTGGAAAGCATCATGGCGGCCAAAGAAGCTGCTATGAAAAAACTAAAAGATGCGTTGTCAAAATCATTAAAAGCCTTTGAAGGCAAAGGGCTTACCGTGAATCAAAGAGACGGGAAAGTATATGTTTCTATGGAAAACAAGTTGCTTTTTGAATCCGGAAGTTGGGCTGTCGGTTCAGAGGGTAAAAAAGCCGTAGTTGCTGTTGGAACCGTTTTGGCACAAAATCCAGAAATTGCCGTTTTAATTGAAGGCCATACTGACAATGATAAATTTGGAGGTGCTGTAGGACAAATTGAAAACAATTGGGATCTTTCTACAAAAAGAGCCACCGCAATTGTGAATATTTTATCAGACAACAAAGCAGTCAAAAAAGAGAATTTAACCGCAGCTGGAAGAGGCGAATTTGCTCCGTTAATGAGTAATGATACTGCCGAAGGCAAAGCTAAAAACCGTAGAATTGAAATTATTTTAACCCCAAAATTAGATGAAATTTCTAAAATGTTGAACGATTTGTAAGAAGGTTCAAAGTGAAAAAGGTTCAAAGGTTCAGAGTTATGCTTTGAACCTTTTTTAATTTGCCAAATTGTAACTTTATCACTTTCTACTTAACTTTGAAATACTCCAGATACTCAGTACCCGAGTTTACAATAGATTGCTTCGTAACCCAATGACCTAAACGAAGGGCACGTCCAAAAGAAAAACCCTCACATTCAAACTGAATTTATTTCAGTTTCCTGCAAGGGTTCTGTACTTATATTTAAAATTGGGTATTAGCTACCGCACATTTCACAGTCGTCTGGTCCCGCATTTTGAGCCAATTCTATCATGGCTCGGTATTCTTCTGGTGTCATTTCTTCAGATTGAGTAACTACTGGAATAGCGGTTACTTCTTGCTCTTGAACTAAAACTAGTTCTGCTTTTTTGTCATTATTCAAAGTGAATTTTATAGCGTCAACAGCTGCTTTTGTTCGCAAGTAGTACATTCCGGTTTTCAATCCTGATTGCCAAGCGTAGAAGTGCATGGACGTTAATTTTGAATAATTGGCGTTTTGCATGAACAAGTTCAACGATTGCGATTGATCTACAAAATATCCTCTGTGGCGGGACATATCGATGATGTCTTTCATGGACATTTCCCAAACGGTTTTGTACAATTCTTTTAAATCTTGTGGGATATTTAGGTTTTGAACCGATCCGTTTTCACGCATTAATTCTTGTTTTAGGTCTTCTGTCCAAAGTCCTAATTTTACTAAATCTTCCAGCAAATGTTTATTTACTACAATGAATTCGCCAGAAAGTACGCGTCGTGTGTAAATATTGGAAGTATAAGGTTCAAAAGCTTCGTTATTTCCTAATATTTGCGAGGTAGAAGCGGTTGGCATTGGCGCTACTAAAAGCGAGTTTCTTACTCCGTTTTTCAACACTTCTTTACGCAATGCTGCCCAATCCCATCGGCCTGAAAGTTCTTCGTCTTTCATTCCCCAAAGGTTGTGTTGGAATTCTCCTTGCGATATTGGCGAACCAACATAACTTGAATACGGACCTTCTTCGATTGCCAATTCCATAGATGCGGTTACGGCAGCAAAATATAATGTTTCGAAAATTTCTTGGTTCAATTTTTTAGCTTCATCGCTTGTAAAAGGCAAACGCAACATGATAAAAGCATCGGCCAATCCTTGTACTCCCAACCCAATTGGGCGGTGACGTTTGTTTGAATTTTCTCCTTCAATTACAGGATAATAATTTCTGTCAATTACTTTGTTCAAGTTTCTGGTCACGCGTTTGGTCACTGTAAACAACAAATCGTGGTTGAATTTTCCGTTTTCAACGAACATTGGTAACGAAAGGGAAGCCAAATTACAAACTGCAATTTCGTCTTTCGATGTGAACTCCATAATCTCGGTACACAAATTCGACGAACGAATAGTTCCTAAATTTTTCTGGTTCGATTTTCTATTGGCTGCATCTTTGTATAACATATATGGGGTTCCAGTCTCTATTTGAGATTCTAAGATTTTCTCCCATAATTCGTGTGCTTTGATGGTTTTTCTGCCTTTTCCAGCGGCTTCATACGAAGTATATAATGCTTCAAATTCTTCACCATGCACATCGTACAAGCCAGGACATTCGTTAGGACACATCAACGTCCAAAGTCCGTCATCTTGCACCCGTTTCATAAACAAATCGGAAGTCCACATCGCAAAAAACAAATCTCTGGCACGCATTTCTTCTTTTCCGGTATTCTTTTTCAAATCCAAGAAATCAAAAATATCAGCGTGCCAAGTTTCAATATAAATCGCAAAACTACCTTTACGTTTTCCACCGCCTTGATCTACGTAACGTGCGGTATCATTGAAAACACGTAACATCGGAACAATTCCGTTAGACGTTCCGTTGGTACCCCGAATATACGATCCTGTGGCGCGAACATTATGAATTGAAAGTCCTATTCCGCCTGCAGATTGCGAGATTTTCGCCGTTTGTTTTAGCGTATCATAAATCCCGTCGATGCTGTCGTCTTGCATTGCCAAAAGGAAACAAGAAGACATTTGAGGTTTTGGCGTTCCGGCATTGAACAATGTTGGGGTAGCGTGTGTGAAGAATTTTTTCGACATTAAATCGTACGTTTCTATCACAGAAGTCAAATCGTCTAAGTGAATTCCAACTGAAACGCGCATCAACATGTGTTGCGGACGTTCTACGATTTTCCCGTTTATTTTCAGCAAATACGAACGTTCCAAGGTTTTGAAACCAAAATAATCGTAGTTGAAATCTCTGTTGTATATAATGTGCGAATCCAAAAATTCGGCATTATCCATAATCACTTTGTGCACTTCTTCCGAAAGCAAAGGTGCTTTTTGCCCATTTCGTGGGTTCACGTAAAGGTACATTTCGTTCATCGTTTCCGAGAACGATTTTTTGGTATTGGAATGCAAATTCGAAATCGCAATTCTCGCTGCCAATTGTGCATAATCAGGATGCGCAATAGTCATCGAAGCTGCAGTTTCGGCTGCTAAATTATCTAATTCTGACGTAGAAACTCCATCATAAAGTCCTTCAATTACTCGCATTGCTACTTTTACAGCATCAACTAAATCGTTCAAACCGTAGCATAGTTTTTTAATTCTATCGGTAATTTTGTCGAACATCACTGGCTCTTTGTGGCCATCTCTTTTTACTACGTACATACTTTTTTTGTTTTTAAAAACAGAAAATCCCTTCGCTGTTTTTCGTTATTTGTAATATACTGAACTTGTTTCAGTATTTTTTTTGGAGCTATTTCCAGCTATCCATTGCAATCCACGCCCAAAAGCGTGGGATTTCCATTACTACCTGCCTGACGGCAGACAAGTCTGGGCTAGGGCTTCAGATGTATTGATAAATTTTGAGTACTAATTGCGATTTTATAAAAACCGCAACTCTAAATGGGGTGTAATTTATATTTTAAAAATCAGCGTCAAAAGTAATTTTTTGAGCCTCAACATCCGTATTCATAACTCCCGATTTTTGATATTCGGCTACTTTCTTTTCAAAGAAATTGGTTTTCCCTTGAAGCGAAATCATATCCATAAAATCAAACGGGTTTGAGGTATTGTATTCTCTGTCGCAGCCTAATTCAACTAACAATCTGTCGGCAACAAATTCTAAATATTGTGTCATTAAAACCGCGTTCATCCCAATTAAACTAACAGGAAGAGATTCGGTAATGAATTCTCTTTCAATTTTTAATGCATCCACAATAATCTCACGAATTCTATCTTTTGGAACTTTATTCACCAAGTGGTGGTTGTGTAAATGCACTGCAAAATCACAGTGAACACCCTCATCACGAGAAATTAATTCGTTAGAAAAGGTCAAACCTGGCATTAAACCACGTTTTTTTAACCAATAAATAGAGCAAAAAGCCCCTGAAAAGAAAATCCCTTCTACTGCTGCAAAAGCAATTAGTCTTTCGGCAAAAGAATCCGATTCAATCCATTTCAAAGCCCAATCAGCTTTTTTCTTAATCGCAGGAAAAACATCTAACGCATTGAATAATTCATCTTTTTCGACTTCATCTTTTACATACGTATCAATCAAAAGAGAATAGGTTTCGCTATGAATATTTTCCATCATAATCTGGAAGCCATAGAAAAATTTGGCTTCCGCATATTGTACTTCGTTCACAAAATTTTCGGCTAAATTTTCATTTACAATTCCGTCAGAAGCGGCGAAAAATGCCAAAATATGTTTCACAAAATAACGCTCCTCATCAGAAAGTTTGTGGTTCCAGTCATTTAAATCCTGGGACAAATCAATTTCTTCAGCAGTCCAAAAACTTGCCTCCATTTTCTTATACCATTCCCATATATCGTGGTGCTTGATAGGAAAAATCACAAAGCGATTCTTGTTTTCTTGTAAAATTGGTTCTACTGATGACATAGTATGTTGATGTTTATGGAATTATAAAAAAGATTGTTTATTCAAATCTGAGTTACAAAGGTTGTGAATTATTGCGGTTAAAAAAAGCCAAACTTATTCACAATTTACAATAGTTTTTAACAATCATATCAACATAAGATATTTTTTAAAATTAAAATAACATATTGATTATCAATGATTTAAAATTTATAAAAATTGTTAAAGTCCTGTAAAATATAGGGTTTTAATTTTTTATTTTATAAAAAACCGAGGGTTTATTGAAGGATTATTTTTTAATTTCTTGGGCTACTTTTTCAAGTTCCATATACCAATCTTCTCCAAATCGACGAATAAGGGCTTCTTTGACAAATTTGTAAACCGGAACTTCCAATTCTTTTCCTAAAGAACAGGCATCGTCGCAAATTTCCCATTTATCATAATTAACAGCTGCAAATTCGGTAAAATCTTTCACCCGAATTGGATACAAATGACAAGAAACAGGTTTTTTCCAATCAATTGCTCCTTGATTGTAGGCTTGCTCAATTCCGCAAAGTGCAGTTTTTCCGTCATAAATAACGTAAGCGCAATCTTTTTCATCAATTAAAGGCGTTTCAAGATCGCCATCGGTTCCTTTTCTCCAAGTTCCTTGCGCTTCAATAGCGGCAATTCCTTCTTTGCGAAGAAAGGGTTTTACCTTTGGATAAATAGATTCAAGGATTTTGGTTTCCGCTTCACTCAAAGGTGCGCCAGCATCTCCATCAACGCAACACGCGCCTTTGCAAGCAGATAAATTGCACACAAATTCCTTTTCTAAAATGTCTTCCGAGACGATGGTTTTTCCTATTTGAAACATTTTGCAAATATAACTATTGTTTTGAATAGCACATTATATTATAACCTAATAATAACAGTGATTTTAACTATTGTCGTAATTAATTTATCTACTTTTGCAGGACTAAATTATAATAATAAATGGAATTAGATTTTAAAGAAATTGCAACTGTAGGAATGGTGCTTTTCGCTGTAATTGATATTGTAGGAACAGTTCCAATTGTTGTAGATTTAAGAACAAAACACGGGCATATTGAATCTGAAAAAGCATCAATTGTTGCGGGTTTAATTATGATTGTGTTTTTATTTGCTGGGGAAGAGTTTTTAAAATTAATTGGAATTGATGTCAACTCATTTGCAGTAGCGGGTTCATTTGTATTATTTTTCTTGGCCTTAGAAATGATTTTAGGGATTCGAATATATCGAGATGAAGAAGCCAGTTCGGCATCAATTGTTCCGATTGCATTTCCATTAATTGCTGGCGCAGGAACTATGACTACCTTACTTTCATTGAAAGCGCAATACGCTACCGAAAATATTGTAGTGGCAATAATTCTAAACATAATTGTGGTTTACGGCGTATTAAAATCATCTGCCAAAATCGAAAAAATGTTAGGAAAAAATGGTTTGGGCGTCATTAGAAAGACTTTTGGTATTGTTTTACTTGCCATTGCTGTTAAATTATTTGCTGGTAATGTTAAAGGTCTCTTTATGTAAATTATTTTTTTAGTATTTTTACGACTTATTAAAAAATACAGAAATGAAAATTTTTACTTCGATATTAGTGGTTTTAGCCCTCGCTTTAATAGGTTTTAATATCACATTACTTGATTTCAATCACCTTTTTGACAGCAAAAATTCTATCGCGCTTATCGGAATAGTAGCTTCAATTTGTGCTGTTCTAATCCTTTTGATTTTTAAAATATCAAAAAAAATTGAAGAACGAACTAAATAATTCAGCACTATTTGATTCGCTAATTATTGGTGGCGGTGTGTCGGGAATGTCTTGCGCACTCGTTTTAGGTTCCGCTCAGAAGAAACCATTTATGTCCGATAAAAAAATCGGAATTATTACACATCAAAAAACATCTTCACTTCAAGAAGCTGTATTTAACAATGCTTACGGAATTGCTGCTGGAACTTTAGGAAGTGATTTATTATTGCAAAGCATCCAACAATTATCCGATTTATATCCACATATCGAACAAATTGAAGGTGAAAAAGTAATGAAAATTGAAGGTGAATTTCCAAACTTCACCGTTATTACGAATAGAAACTCCTACCAAACCAAAACCATTGTTGTTGCCATTGGCTATTCCAATACATTTGATATTGACGGCTTAATGGAATTCGTGGAAACACATAAAAAAACACTTGCTGAAAAACAAAGAATCCAACTCAAAAATACCGATCACAAAGTTGTTGATGGGATTTATGTTGCGGGAACTTTAGCAGGTTGGCGCAGTCAATTATCAATCGCTGCGGGAAGTGGTGCTGCAGTTGCAACGGATATTCTGAGTTTATGGAACAACGGAATCCAAACGCAAAGTCACGATAAAATTCAAAAATAGTTTGGATTTATTTTAAATTCACCGCTTTTTTTATCATTGCATCGTCCTTTAAAATAATTGAATAATAAAATTGTTCCCCAAACAATTGTCTTGCAAACTCAGCTGTTAAATACCTTTTTACCAAGTTTTTATCTTTATCCAATTTCAAATCCAAACCATTTTTAAACAAATACTTTTTGAAATCATTAAAGTACAAATCAGATGTATCCATTTTTGATAGAAATTGATTGAATTTCAAGCCTTCAAATTCCTTTCTGTTTTTATCTAATTCTTCAAATACATAATAACTCACAGGACCAGATTGCATCAAATACCCAACGCCTTCATCGCCATGTTCTACTTCCAAAGGCACAAAAACATCGGGAATAATTCCGCCACCTCCATAAACCGTTTTGCCTTTTGGGGTTTTAAATTTGACTTTGTCATCTACTTTTATACTGTCTTTTTTGTACAATTCACCGTTCAATAATCGCTTGTCGAATTCTTTGAAATACGCTTCATTTCCGTTTTTATACGGTTTTTGAATCGAGCGACCCGTTGGCGTGTAATATCTCGCAATGGTCAATCGCACCGCCGAACCGTCTTCGAAATTCATTTCTCGTTGTACCAACCCTTTCCCAAACGAACGCCTTCCAATAATAGTTCCTCGGTCATTATCTTGAATGGCTCCAGCCAATATTTCACTTGCCGAAGCTGAATTTTCATTAATTAAAATAGACACTTTTCCGGTTTCAAAATTTCCATCTGCCGTTGCATACGTTTTGTCAACTTTGCCTTTTTTATTTTTTGTAAAAACAATTAACAGCTTGTCTTTCAATAATTCATCGGCAATTTCAACCGCTTTTTCCATATAACCGCCGCCGTTATCACGAACATCAATTATCAAAGAAGTTGCTCCTAGTTTTTTTAAATGTACCAACCCTTTTTTGAATTCATCAGCGGTAGTTTCGGCAAAACGATTGATTTTTATATATCCAACTGTTGAATTTACCATTATTGCTGCCGCAACACTTTCAATGGCCACAACATCTCGTTTTAGTTTGAATTGTATTTTTTTATTTTCGCTTTTGCGATAAATAGTAAGCGTAACTTCGGAATCTTTTTCGCCTTTTAATTTCGAAAATAGGCTGTCGCTTATGAGTTTTCGACCAAATAATTTCTCTTTATTGGCATATAAAATCCTATCTCCAGATTTTATTCCCGCTTTTTCAGAAGGGCCGCCTTCAAGTGGTTTTACAATGGCAACGGTGTCATTTAGCATATAAAAATTTACGCCAATTCCCACGAAATCGCCTTTCATGCTTTCGGCAATTTGGCTTTGCTCACTTGGTGAAACATAAACGGAATGCGGGTCTAATTTATCTAAAATATTGGTTACCGCTAAATCAACAATAGAATCGGTATTTACCTTATCAACATACTCATTATCAATAAAATCTATTAGTTTGTTGAGTTTGTTTTTATGATTATCCGAAGAAGATACATTTCCTTGAGAAGGAAAGTTCAATTTGGCACCAAGAAGTATTCCTAATGCTAAAGTTGAGAAAAACACTATTGGAAAATATTTTTGGTTGGGTTTCATTTATTGTTCGAGAACTAAAATTTGTTCTACTTCAACACCTGCTTTTATCAGAAATTGAATTCCAGAATCATCACGATAACCATTTTGATACACCACTCTTTTTATTCCCGATTGGTGAATTAATTTACTACATTCTTTGCAAGGCGAAAGCGTAATATATAGCGTTGCGCCTTCACAAGTTTGTGTTGAACGGGCTACTTTCAGGATTGCATTTGCCTCAGCGTGAAGCACAAACCACTGCGTTAATCCTTCATCATCTTCACAACAATTTTCAAATCCTGAAGGTGTTCCGTTGTATCCATCGGAAATTATCATTTTATCACGAACGATAATTGCGCCCACTTGACGGCGTTTGCAATAGGAAAGTTGCCCCCATTCGGATGCAATTCGCAGATAGGCTTTGTCGTATTTATTTAATTTTTTCTTTTCCATTTCTTTATCTTATCCAAATTTTACTCTCAATTATCATTGGCAATACAACTCCAATCACAAATGATGCCATTACTAATGTCCAATCTCTTTTTGAAAATCTAAACAACGTTTGAACACAATAGGAAGCTATTAAAGCAATCAAAACCACTATAATTTGCGAGGCTTCAATTCCTGTGGCAAATTCCAAAAGTGGTACTAATTTATCATTTGTAGTCCCGCCTAGAATTGATTTGAAATAGGTTGCAAAACCTAATCCGTGAATAATTCCGAAAAACAAAGTGACGAAACCTATGACGCTTATACTTTCATTTTTGGACGATTTTCCAGCCGTAAAAAGATGAAAAAGTGCTGTTATAAATATCGTAATTGGAATCAAAAATTCAATGAGATTTACTTTCACGACCACAACACCATAAACCGAAAGTAGCAACGCAATGGTATGTCCAACTGTGAAAAGGGAAATTAAAATTAAAACACGTTTCCAATCGTTAAATGAGTAGGGAGCGGTCAAAGCGATTAAAAACAAAACGTGATCGTACGCGCTTATGTTTAAAACGTGGCGCATTCCTATTTCAAAATAAATCCAAAATTCTGACATAGTTAAGGTGTTAAAAATTTAGTATGTGTCAAACTTACGAATTATTTTGAAATTAGTTAGGATAGATTTCTTTAAATGGCAATTAAATTACATGTGATTTTCATTCCAAATAATTATAAAACTTTAATAAAAATAGGGCAGAAAAACAAAAAAATACCATTAAGAAATAACGTAATTCCCTAATGGTAATTTTCAAAATTATTTATAAAAATCTTAGTACTTGCTCAATTTTGCTTTGTGCATAAATTCTTCTGCCTTTTCAACCATATTTTTACTTCCGCAGAAAAAAGGAACGCGTTCGTGTAATTCTGTTGGTTGAATTTCCATAATTCTATTAAAACCGTCAGATGCTTTTCCGCCGGCTTGCTCCGCAATAAATGCTATTGGGCTGCATTCGTATAACAAACGTAATTTCCCTTTTGGGGATTTTGTGCTTGTTGGATAAATATAAACCCCGCCTTTTATCATATTTCGATGAAAATCAGAAACCAAACTTCCAATATATCTAGACGTATAAGGCCTGTCGCCTTCTTCGGTTTGGCAATATTTAATATAATCTTTCACTCCTTGCGGAAAATGAACATAATTTCCTTCATTTATAGAATAAATAGTTCCGTCTTCAGAAAATTTCATGTTGGGATGTGAAAGGTAAAAAGTTCCAATTGCAGGATTCAAAGTAAATCCATTTACTCCGTCTCCAGTGGTATAAACCAACATCGTTGACGTTCCATAAATTACATATCCCGCCGCAACTTGATTGATTCCGGGTTGAAGAAAATCGGCCATTGTTACAGGGGTTCCTATTGGCGAAATCCTTCTAAAAACCGAAAAAATAGTTCCTACAGAAACATTCACATCAATATTTGAAGAGCCGTCAAGCGGATCCATAAGTACCACATATTTGTTGTTATGGCATTTATCATTCCCGGCAACCGTAATGAATTCATCATTTTCTTCGGATGCAATTCCACAAACAATCTCGCGATTTATTAGTGTTTGAATGAAAATATCATTGGCATAAACGTCTAATTTTTGTTGGTCTTCACCTTGGATGTTTTGTTCTCCCATAGCGCCAACAATATCTACTAATCCAGCTTTATTTACTTTATAATTTACAACCTTGGCTGCTAGTCTAATAGAGTTGATAATTCTTGACAATTCCCCCGATGAATATTGAAAAGAAGTTTGATTTTCAATAATAAATTCTCCGAGTGTTCTGTTGCGCTGATCCATTGCTATATCGATGTAATTAATTTTCCACAAATATCGTGTTTTTTGTGATAATGGATAGTTTTTTATAAGATAGTTTATCAGATTTGTATATTTGCTCTGTAAAGTGTAACTTTTTTTTAAATTTTGCTTTTTTACAAGTTTTAAATTAAGAATTCTATACAAGAAAAATCATCCGATGAACATTAGAAAAGGCACAATAGAAGATATGTCGGCGGTTTTAGATTTAATAAAAGAATTGGCAACTTTTGAGAAAGAACCCAATGCTGTTGTTTTAACTGTTGCCGATTTGGAACGGGATGGTTTTGGCGCAAGCCCATTATTTCATACATTTATTGCGGAAAAAAACAATGAAATTGTTGGAATGGCGCTCTATTATTACCGTTATTCTACTTGGAAAGGACGCACGATTCACTTGGAAGATTTAATTGTAAAAGAGAAAATGCGAGGTTCAGGATTGGGTTTTGAGTTGTATGCTGCAGTTATCGCTCAAGGCAAATGCGATGGCGTTCGGAGAATCGAATGGAATGTATTGGATTGGAATACGCCTGCCATTGAATTCTACGAAAATTCTGGCGCAAAAGTCTTTAAAGATTGGCTTGTTGCCCAAATGGATGAAAATGGAATTGACGCTTTTTTAGAGAAAAATAGGAATTAATTATCTTAAAAAAAATGAGAATATTTAAATTTGGAGGTGCATCCGTAAAAGATGCTGAAGGAATTAGAAACGTTCATAGTGTTTTACAAACGGTAGGTTTTGAAGATGTTTTGTTGGTGATTTCTGCAATGGGGAAAACGACAAATGCTCTTGAAATTGTCATTAAAAATTATTTTGAGAAATCGGCTGCGTTGCAATCTTCGGTTCAAGAAGTAAAAAAATACCACAATCAAATTCTTTTAGATTTATTTGAAGATGAAAAAAATACAGTATTCACTGATGTAAATTCGCTTTTTACAGAATTAGATCATTTTTTAAGTCAGAATAAATCACCAAATTACAATTTTGTTTACGACCAAGTGGTGAGCTATGGCGAGTTAATTTCAACAACAATTATAAGTCATTATATGAGTTTTATGGAAATTAAAACACAGTGGCTCGATGTTCGAGATTTCATAAAAACAGACAATAATTACCGCGATGCAACCGTTGATTGGGATTTGACACAAAAGACTATTTCTAAAAATGTGAAGAAAAAAATCTTGAATGTAACACAAGGATTTTTAGGTTCCGATAAAAATAATTTCACTACTACTTTAGGTCGTGAGGGTTCGGATTATACCGCTGCTATTTTTGCCTATTGCCTTAATGCAGAAAGCGTTACGATTTGGAAAGATGTTCCAGGTGTTATGAATGCCGATCCTCGATATTTTGAAAACGCAAGTTTATTGAATCAAATATCCTATCGGGAAGCAATTGAATTGGCATTTTATGGCGCCACCGTAATTCATCCAAAAACTTTGCAACCTTTGCAAAAAAAAGAAATTCCGTTGTTTGTAAAATCGTTTATAAACCCAACTTTACCCGGAACAAGTGTTTCTAAAGGAGCTGATTTAGAACCTCATTTGCCGTGTTTTATTGTAAAGAAAAACCAATTACTTCTTTCGCTTTCCTCAATAGATTTTTCATTTATTATGGAAGAAAACATCAGTGAAATATTTGCGCTTTTGCATGATTATAAAATGAAAGTTAGCTTAATTCAGAATTCAGCCATTAGCTTTTCTGTTTGTATTGATGATAAATTTGGGAATTTTAATGCGCTGAAAACGATACTTTCTAAGAAATTCCAAATTGCATATAACGAGAATGTATCACTTTATACTATTCGTCATTTTGATGAAAAAGCAGCACAAATGGTAGAACAAAATAAAGATGTTTTGCTGAAACAAGTGAGTCGCGAAACGATGCAAATTATTACTAAAGAAAATAATTAGTTGTATTTAATTGTATTTCAACTGTTTTGAAATCTTCAAATCTTCGCATATTTAAACTAAACACACTACTTTTGATGTCTGTGCGTTATACTATTTATGTTGAGAAAATTATTTTATGTGCTTGTATTACTTTCAATTTCTGGACTTCAAGCCCAAGAATTGGCAACGCCATATAAAAACAAGGAAATAATTGCATCGCAAAAGCCTGTTCAAATTGACAGTGTAAGTCTAAATTCGGGGTTTTTTAAATTAGAAAACAAAAAAGGCGAACCCATTGACACTTCATTTTATAAGATGGATTTTCAAAAAGGAATGTTAGTTTTTAAAGAAAATTTTCCGTTATTGAACGATACTTTAACCGTTCGATTTCTAAAATTTCCGGATTTCTTAACCAAAGAATACAGTATTTACGATAAAAGTCGGGTAGTTAGCAACGATGCAACTTTGGGCGATTTATATACAATTTCAAGAAGTCCAATCAAAAAATTTGTTCCATTTGACGGATTGAATACTTCGGGAAGTTTAACCCGTGGAATCACCATTGGAAACAACCAAAATGCGGTGGTAAATTCAGCTTTGGATTTACAAATTTCAGGGAAAATTTCAGATAAAGTTACCATAAGAGCTTCTATCCAAGACAGCAATATTCCATTGCAATCAGGCGGATATTCTCAAAAATTAGATGAATTTGATCAAATATTTATTGAACTTTCTTCCAATAAATGGAACATTCGTGCGGGAGATTTATTCTTAGAAAATAGAAGTTCTAAGTTTTTAAATTTCAATAAAAAAGTGCAAGGATTATCGACCCGTTTTGAGTTTGGAACACCCGATTCCAAAACAACCGTTTTTGCTTCGGCAGCTTTAGTTCGCGGACAATATGCGAAAAGTGCATTTGTAGGTCAGGAAGGAAATCAAGGTCCATATAAATTGCGAGGTCCAAACGGAGAATTATACATCTTAGTAATTTCGGGCTCTGAGCGCGTTTATGTAAATGGAATTCTTCTGAAACGTGGAGAAAACAACGATTATAGTATCGATTATAATGCAGGAGAATTGATCTTTACATCGCTTTTTCCAATAACTTCCGAAATGCGAATTACTATTGAATACCAATATACCGATAGAAATTACACCCGTTTTGTAACGTATGCTGGGGCAACCCACGAGCAAGAAAAATGGAGTATTGGCGGGTATTTGTATTCTGAAAATGATGTCAAAAACCAACCGTTGCAACAAAATTTATCAACGGAACAAGCTCAGATTTTAGTAAATGCTGGTGATAATTCCAATTTAATGTCGGCACCATCAGCGTATATTGATAGCTATTCTGAAAATAAAATTCTTTATAAAAAAATCCTTTTAAATGGGATTTCTGTATTTCAATATTCGAATTTGGCAACGGATGAATTGTACAATGTGAAATTTAGTTTAGTTGGAAATAATCTTGGTAATTATATTTTATCAAGTGTCGCCGCTATTGGAAAAATATATCAATATATTGCTCCTGCAAATGGAATCCCACAAGGAAATTACGAGCCAATTATCCGTTTGATTGCGCCTACAAAAATTCAAATCGCAACGGTTTTAGGAAAATTTAATCCTTCGGAAAAGACAACTCTTGACTTTGAAATTGGCATAAGTAATAACGATATAAATCTGTTTTCTTCAGTTGATGATAATGATAACAAAGGTTTTGCAGGAAAGATAAATTTCAAACAACGCTTGTTTTCAAAAAAATGGAAAGTGGATGCTTTCGCAAATTACCAATTGGTGCAAAAACAATTCAAAACTATTGAGCGGTTGTTCACCATTGAATTTGATCGTGATTGGAATTTGATAAATCCCTTGGGAAATCAAAATTTGATAGTTTCAGGGTTGCAATTTAATTTGCCCGAAAAAGGAAGTTTAACGTATCAATTTGAAAAATTAGATTTTAGCGAGAGCTTTTCAGGAATGCGGAATAGTGTAAATGCAGATTTCAAATTTAAAGATTGGAGTATTCAAAACAATGGCAGTTTTCTGAAAAGTGATAGCGATTATTCGTCTTCAAAATTCATTAGAAACCAAACCCAAACGCGGTATCATTTCAATAAAAATTGGGTTGGCGCTACATTAAGATTGGAAAATAATCAAGAAAAAATTAAAGCAACTAACCAATTTTCGGCTTTAAGTCAACGTTTTACAGAATACGGAAGTTTTATCGGAAGAGGCGACAGCACCAAAGTTTTTGTAGAATTGGGTTATCTAAATCGGACAAATGACAGTTTGCAAAACGGATTCTTGAAACGGGTAAATAACTCGCAATCCTATTATTTGAAATCCAAATTGATACAAACGGATAAAAGCGATTTGTCGGTATTTGTAAATTATAGAAACTTGAAATTTGTTGATAATTCGAGAGCTTCCGAGCCTTCTTTGAATTCCAGATTGTTGTATAACGATCGATTTTTTAATCAATTAATTCAAGTTACAACGGCTTACGAAACGACTTCTGGAACAATTGCGCAACAAGAATTTACCTATCTTGAAGTAGATCCGGGGCGCGGGGTTTATGCTTGGAATGACTATAACGGCAACGGAATTCAGGAATTAGAAGAGTTTGAAGTGGCACCATTTATTGACCAAGCAAAATATGTTCGGGTGTATTTGCCCAATCAGGTTTTCATTAAAACCCATCAAAATAAATTTTCGCAATCGGTAACATTAAATCCAAATCAGTGGCAAAACGAAAAAGGATTTAAGCGTTTTTTATCGTATTTTTATAACCAAACTTCTTTTTTAGGGGAACGCAAAATCAAGCGAATTGGCAGTGATTTCGATTTCAATCCGTTACGTTCAAATGACACCAATTTATTGGGTTTGAATTCTAGTTTCCGAAATAGTTTGTTCTACAATCGGGGCAAACAAAAACATTCTGTGACGTATTCTTATTTGAGTAGTCGGACGAAAAACTTGCTTTCTGTAGGATCTCAGGAAAATAGCAATCATTCGCATCAGTTGCAATACAACCATTTGTATGAGAAGAATTGGCTGCTTAATTTTGACGGAAAAACGATTGCATCCAAAACGATTTCTGAAAATTATGGGACTAAAAACTTTGAATTACAAGGATATCAAATGACGCCTAAAATCTCCTATTTGTTTTCAAAAAATGCTAGTTGGGATTTGTTTTATGAATTTCAGAAAAAAGAAAATAAAACAGGTTCTTTAGAAACATTGGCGCAAAGCCACTTTGGAACTTCCTTTACGTACTCCACCGAAAAGCAACTTTCTATGAACGGGGAGTTTTCATTGTATGAAAATAAATTCGTTGGTGATGATTTGTCCCCAGTTGCCTATCAAATGTTGGAAGGATTACAACCCGGGAAAAACCTGACTTGGCGATTGTTAATCCAAAAAAACCTGACACAATTCTTAGATATCAATCTGAATTATCAAGGACGAAAGAGCGAAACTAGCAATGCAATTCACACGGGAAGTATTCAATTACGTGCTTATTTTTAAGGCTTACAATTATCTTTTTAATGAAAAGTGTGATTTGAATACTTTTAAATCCGTTGTTAAAGGCTCGATATATTCAATCGTAAACCAATAATCTGATGCTGGTAGTGGTGCTCCGTTATATGTTCCGTCCCAACCCAAACTCTTTGAACTTATTTGTTTTAATAATTTACCATAACGATCAAAAATATAAATTTTGGAAGAGGGTTGATTTTCTAAACCAATAATGTTCCAAAAATCATTAAATCCGTCACCATTCGGTGTAAAATAGGTTGGATACCCAATTACGGAAATCGTAGTACTTAAATTTGAACAACCATTACTATCGGTTACTGTAACAATGTGATTTCCTGGATTTACATTTGTGAAAACATTTGAAGATTGTAAAGCCCCGTAATCCAGAGCGTATTCATAGTTTGGATTTGGGTCTAAAGCAGTAACAATAATTGATGCATTATCATCAAAAGCAACTGTCCCAACAGCTGAAATATTTGTTGCAGGAATAGATGCTGTAACTGTCGCAAAAACCTCAACAGATGTACAAAGCGTTAAAATATTAGTTGCAATCACCGAATAATTACCGTCTTCTAAAGCCTCAAAAGTACTCGCCGCTCCACTTTGAGGAATTCCGTTAAGGAACCATTGAAAAGTATAATCTGCCGCATTTAAACCACTGTCTAAAATATAAGTTCGCAAAGGAATTCCTGCAGCATCCGCACAAATTATCCCATCATTTATAATTGGTAATGGCAAAGGGTTTACGGTTACAGGAATTGTTATTGGACTTCCCAAACAACTATTTAAGGCAGGCGTAACGGTATAAGTTGCTGTTCCAAAAGTACTTCCAGTAGTTTCTAAAATTTGAAATATTGTGTTTCCATTTCCAATTGATGCCCCTGAAACTCCATTTTGAGCCACTGTCCATGAAAAAGTAGTCCCAGAAAGACTCGGTGTTAATACAATTGAAGTTGTATCACCAGAACAAATAGGCAATTGTGTTGGCGTTCCAAAAAATTCTGGAGTTGGATTTACATTTACCGAAACTTGAACCGGTGCTCCAATACATCCATTTGAGGTTGGTGTAACTTCATAGGTTGCGGTTCCTATTGAAGGAAGTACGGTAGAAAGTGTTTGGGCAATTGTTGTCCCGCTTCCTGAAAAAGTTCCATTTAAGTTGGTTTGAGTTACTGACCAATCATACGTTGTATTAATAACTGGGCTTGACAAAGAAATTGCTGTAGTCGCCCCAGAGCAAATAGTTTGTCCCAAGGCGGGATTTACTGTGACAACTGGAATTGGATTTACTGTAATTGTAACTATTGTTGTGGTTCCTGGACATCCATTTACATTTGGTGTAATTGCATAAACTGCGTTACCTGAAGCGTTACTTATCGTGCTCAAATTTTGTGAAATTGAAGCTCCCGTTCCTGATAAACCTCCAGTAATATTATTTTGAACCAGGTTCCAACTAAAAACAGTATTTGGCATTGTGCTAGAAAGCGCAATAATAGCAGTACTTCCAGAACAAATAGATGTACTATTTGGCGTCGCTGTAATAATAGGTTTTGGTGTTACGAGAACTGTGGCTTGAATTGGAATTCCCGGACATCCGTTATAGGTTGGCGTTATAGTGTAAACTACGTTTCCAACTAATGTTCCCGTTGCAGTTAAAATTTGCGATATTATATTTCCGTTATCTGGATTCGCACCCGAAACATCTGTTGAAGTTGCTGTCCAACTAAATGTTGTTCCCGAAATAGAACTTGATAACGAAATTCCTGTTGACTGCAAAGAACATAATGTTTCACTTGTTGGTGTTGCTGTTACATCTGGAATTGGAATTATATCAACTTGAATTGTAGTTGTATTAGAACATTGACCCGGATTTGGTGTAAACGTGTAGGTTTTAGAAGTAGTTGGGTCAAATGAAGGTGACCAAGTTCCCGAAACCCCATTCGTAGAAAGTAGTGGTAAACTTATTATAGATCCAAAACAAACAGGTGGGATTGTTGCAAATGAAGGCGTTAATGTATTTGGAACGGGGTCAATTACAACCGATAACGGTGCAGAAATACAACCATTTGTTATGTCCGTTGCCGTTATAGAATAGGTATTTGGTACTAAATTAGAAAATGTAGTACTCGATTGATAAGCCCCTCCATTACTGTATTGAATAGTAATGCCTAATGGAGATGCAATTACTATTGATCCATTTATTAAGCATGTTGGTTGAACAATTGCTGCAGTTGTTGGTGTTGCAACTGTTGGAATCGGATTTACAATTAGCGAAGTTGGTAAAGAAACACAACCATTTAGAACATCTTTTACGGTAACTAAATAGGTGTTTGGACCCAAATTAGAAAATGACAAAGTGGGTTGATATGCTCCTCCATTACTGTATTCATAATTAGTTCCAAGTGGTGCAGAAACTACAATCGTACCCAATACCAAACAGGTTGGTTGAACTGTAATTGAAGCTGTTGGTGCATTAGGTGTTACTGGTTGAGCATTAATTCCAACATTGGCTGAAGCCGAAGAAGTACAACCATCTGAGTTGGTAACGGTATAGGTATAATTTGCGGCGGTTAATCCTGAAATTGTTGTTGATGTTGTATTTCCAGTAATTGCACCTGGGTTTATTGTCCAAATTCCTGATGGCAATCCCAACAAGACTACGTTTCCTGTTGCTGTTGAACAAGTTGGTTGTGTAATTGTTCCAATGATTGGCGGACTTGGAATGGTTAATGCTGCACTAATTCCAACATTTGCAGAAGCTAAAGAAACACACCCGTTTGCATTGGTAACGGTAAAAGCATAATTTCCTGCTGCCAAACCTGAAATTGTTGTCGATGTTGTATTTCCAGTAATTGCTCCTGGGTTTATTGTCCAATTTCCTGATGGCAATCCCGACAAGACTACGTTTCCTGTTGCTGTTGAACAAGTTGGTTGTGTAATTGTCCCAACAATTGGAGCCGGATTTGAACTTACGGTAATCGCTACTGATTTTTGATAAAGACACGTTGGTGTTTCTCTGAAATAAAGGTCGTCAATGGCAAAATCATTACCCCCAACTGATGTTTCCCTATCAATAATAGTAATTGTTGCTGTGGTGCTTGTCCCTGCATTCCAGATATAGGAATGTTCTTCCCAAACACATGGTAACCCTGGTACAGTGCCTATAGTACCAGCAGTGGCTATTGGCACAAGAGGAACATTATTAATTAAAACCTCTAATTTTGCAGTTGCTCCAGAAGTAAGAGAAGCCA